>JBOHDU010000037.1:0-4413 GCA_050700615.1 Nocardioidaceae bacterium | reverse complement strand
GGCCGAGGTAGAGCGATCCAGGGAACGTGATCCGGGACAGCACGTAGTTGAGGGATTCCTCGGTCGGCCTGCCCGCCCGGATCCCCGGGATGAAGCCGCCGTACTTCTTCAGGTTGTCGGCGACCTCGTGCGGGTCGAAGGTGATCGCCACATAGAAGTAGGTGAAGAACATGATCAGCAAGAAGTACGCCGCCATGTAGATCGGGTTGTCACCGCGGACCAGGTAGGTCTGGATGAACGCGGCCCACTTCGAGTTGCCGCTGAACTGGGCGGTCATCGCCGGCAGGTAGATCAGGCTGGAGGCGAAGATCACCGGTATCACGCCGGCCTGGTTGACCTTGAGCGGGATGTACGTCGACGTACCCCCGAACATCTTGCGGCCCACCATCCGCCGGGCGTACTGCACCGGTATCCGGCGCTGCGCCTGCTCGATGAAGATCACCGCCGCGATGATCACCAGACCGAGTCCGACGACCACGAAGAAGACGCTCCAGCCGTGATCGTTGTGGATCTGCCAGAGCGAGCTGGGGAAGGACGAGATGACCGAGGTGAAGATCAGGATCGACATCCCGTTGCCGATGCCGCGCTCGGTGATCGACTCACCGAGCCACATGATCACGGCGGTCCCTGCCGTCATGACCACGACCATGATCACCATCGTGGACAGGTCCTCATTGACCAGCAGCGAGCCGGTGCCACCGCCGAAGAGCTGGCCGGACCTGGCGAGCGCCACGAAGCCGGTCGACTGCAGGATCGCCAGCCCCAGGGTGAGGTAGCGGGTGTACTGGGTGATCTTCGCCTGGCCGGACTGACCCTCCTTCTTCAGGGCCTCCAGCCGCGGGATCACGACGGTGAGGAGCTGCAAGATGATGCTCGCCGTGATGTACGGCATGATCCCCAGGGCGAACACGCTCAGGTGGAGCAGCGCCCCTCCCGAGAACAGGTTGATCAGACCGTAGATGCCTTGGTGGGACTGTGGGTTGTTGAAGAAGCTGTGCACCTTCACGTAGTCCACGCCTGGAGTGGGCACGGCGGAGCCCAGCCTGAAGAGGCCAATCATCGCCAGCACGAACAGCAGTTTCTTGCGTAGATCCGGAGTCCGGAACGCATTGACGAAGGCGCTTAGCACCAAGTCCTCCCAGCAATCCCCCGCTCGGGAGACCGGCTCACGTCGTGTCGCATCGAAGCGGGCACACTGCCCGCATCTTCAGGACTTTAACAGGCTGACCCATGGACAAACGAAAGAGACCGGAAGTTCGTTACCGGAGCGGAACCTACGGCGCACTTCGGACCAAACCGGCACGGTCGTCTGGCTGCGCTCCGGGCGGCCGCACCGGATGCACGGGCCCAGCGCGACCAGGGCCGTGACCGCGCTGGGGTGCGACGTTCGGGCTGGCTCAGAGCCGGGTGGCTGTCCCGCCTGCAGCCTCGACCTTCTCCTTGGCCGAGGCGGAGAACGCGTGCGCGCTGATCTGGAGAGCCACGCCCAGGTCGCCCCCGCCGAGCACCTTGACCGGCGCGTTGTCCCGCACGGCACCCTTGGCGACGAGCGCCTCGGGGGTCACGTCCCCACCGTCGGGGAACAGCACCACGAGCCGGTCGAGGTTGACGACTTGGTACTCGACCCGGAAGGGGTTCTGGAAGCCCTTCATCTTGGGCAGCCGCATGTGGAGGGGCAGGTTGCCGCCCTCGCGACGGATCGGAACCTGCGAACGAGCCTTGGTGCCCTTGGTGCCGCGGCCGGCGGTCTTGCCTTTGCCGCCCTGGCCTCGGCCCACCCGGGTCTTGGCTGTCTTGGCTCCGGGAGCCGGACGCAGATGATGAAGCTTGAGCGTCATGTCAGTCAACCTCCTCGACGGATATCAGGTGCGGCACCGTGGCCAGCATCCCGCGGATCTCGGGCCGGTCCTCCTTGACGACGATGTCGCCGATTCGCTTGAGGCCGAGCGTGCGCAGCGTCTCGCGCTGATTCTTCTTGCGCCCGATCGCCGACCGACGCTGGGTGACCTTGAGCCTGGCCATCACGGGGTCACCTCCGCTCGGGCCTTGAGCAGCGCCACAGGTGTCACCTGCTCGACGGTGAGCCCCCGCTGCCGGGCGACCGACTCGGGGGTCTGGAGCATGTGCAGGGCGGCCACCGTGGCCCGGACGATATTGAGCGCGTTGGACGAGCCGAGCGACTTGCTGAGCACGTCGTGGATCCCTGCGCACTCGAGCACCGCCCGCACCGGGCCACCTGCGATCACACCGGTGCCGGGCGCGGCCGGGCGCAGCAGCACCACGCCAGCGGCGTCCTCGCCCTGCACGGGATGCGGGATGGTGCCCTGGATCCGTGGCACCGAGAACATCGACTTCTTGGCTTCCTCGACGCCCTTGGCGATGGCGGCCGGGAACTCCTTGGCCTTGCCGTAACCGACGCCCACATTGCCGTCGCCGTCGCCTACGACGACCAGCGCGGTGAAGCTGAAGCGCCGACCACCCTTGACGACCTTTGCCACCCGGTTGGTGGCGACGACGCGCTCGATGTACGCGGTCTTCTCCGCCGCGCTTCCACGACGGTCATCACGGCCTCGACGGTCGGAGCCGGCACCGCCACCGCGGCGCTGGGGTCCGCTCATTTCGAACTTCCTTCTCTCTACGTCTGTTGTCAGTCGGGGTCAGAACGTCAGGCCGCCCTCGCGGGCGCCCTCCGCCAGGGCAGCAACCCGCCCGTGGTACTTGTTACCGGCTCGGTCGAAGACGACGGAATGCACACCCAATGCCTGAGCACGCTCTGCGAGCAGCTCACCCACCTTGCGTGCCTTGGCCGACTTGTCGCCCTGAACAGTGCGCAGGGCAGCCTCCATTGTGCTGGCCGACACCATCGTCTTGCCGGCCTCGTCGTCGACGAGCTGCACGAACAGATGGCGGCTCGAGCGTGTCACGACCAGCCGCGGCCGCGAAACCGAGCCGCGGATCTTCTTGCGGCCGCGAATCTGCCGTCGCGTGCGCGAGACTGTCTTGCCCGCGGTGTGCTTCGAGGGCTTGAGGGCGATGCCCATTACTTACCAGCCTTTCCGACCTTGCGACGGACCTGCTCACCGGCGTAACGGATGCCCTTGCCCTTGTAGGGCTCAGGCTTGCGCAGCTTACGGATGTTGGCCGCGACCTCGCCGACTGCCTGCTTGTCGATACCCTGCACGGCAAACTTTGTCGGGCCCTCTACGGTGAACGTCACGCCGTCGGGTGCGTTGAAGGTGATCTGGTGGCTGTAGCCGAGCGAGAACTCCAGCGACGTCGGCCCCTTGGGTACGACCCGGTAGCCGACGCCGACGATCTCGAGCTTCTTCTCGTAGCCATCGGTGACACCGGTCACCATGTTGGCGATCAGGGTGCGCGAGAGTCCGTGCAGCGAACGGCTCAGCCGCTCGTCGTTGGGCCGTTTGACCTCGACAGAGCCGTCATCGGTCTTGCCGACGGCGATCGGCTCCTTGACAACGTGGGTCAACGAGCCCTTCGGGCCCTTGACCGTGACAGTCTGGCCGTCGATCACGACGTCGACTCCGGACGGGACCGTGACTGGGAGCTTGCCAATGCGCGACATGGTGCCTCCTCGGTTTCCGGGCTACCAGACGTAGGCGAGGACTTCCCCACCTACGCCCTTCTGCTTGGCTTGACGGTCGGTGAGCAGGCCGGTCGACGTCGAGATGATCGCCACTCCGAGTCCACCGAGAACCTTGGGCAGTCCGGTCGCCTTCGCATAGACGCGCAGACCGGGCTTACTGATGCGGCGTACGCCGGCGATGGAGCGCTCCCGGTTCGGGCCGTACTTGAGGCTCAGCACGAGCATCTTTCCGACGACACTGGACGTGTCGGCGGCCTGCTCGACCTTCCAGGAGCCGATGTAGCCCTCCTGCTGAAGGATCTCGGCCACGCCCGCCTTCAGCCGGCTGTACGGCATGCTGACGGAGTCGTGGTACGCCTGGTTGGCGTTGCGCAGACGAGTCAGCATGTCTGCGATCGGGTCGGTCATCGTCATGGCCTGAGGCCTCTTTCCCGCCGCGGTTTCGTCTCCGACGACCTTCGGCGAATCGTTGATAAGTGGGTTACCAGCTGCTCTTGGTCACGCCTGGCAGCTCTCCGCGGTGTGCCATCTCGCGAAGGCAGATACGGCACAGCCCGAATTTGCGGTAGACGGACTTCGGCCGACCGCAACGCTGGCATCGTGTGTAGGCGCGGACCTTGAACTTCGGCTTGCGGGCCGCCTTCACGATCAATGCTGTCTTGGCCATCGGTTCTCCCTGCTCTGCGTACTGGTCACTCCGCGCGTGAGCATCTTCATCGCTCGGAGAACGGGAAGCCGAGGTGCTTGAGCAGCGAGCGCCCCTCGTCGTTGTTGGTCGCGCTCGTGACCACGGTGATGTCCATGCCACG
>JBOHDU010000036.1:0-4746 GCA_050700615.1 Nocardioidaceae bacterium | reverse complement strand
GTCGACCGGATGTCTCCCATTCCGGGTATGCAGACGATCAGCGGCCCCGAGCCGCTGACGTCGTAGGCGATGCGGCCCTCGGGTCGCGGCAGGTAGACGGTCTCGGCATGGTTGCGGTCGGCGTTGCGATCCGCGTTGCTACTAGTCATAGCCAATAAGCTAATATTCTGAGCCACGGCTGTCAAGCCCTGGCACCCTCCACCAGCTGCGGGACGCCCCGATCCGGGCGGCGAGTTCGGCTGGCTTCGGGCAAGCCCGGTCAGCCGACCCGATGGGCGCCCCGTTCCGGTGCGGCCGTCCAGACGCCGGGGATGGGCCAGCCGCGGTGCTCATAGTCGGAGAAGAGGCGCTCGAGCACGCCGGCGACATCGTGGTTGCGGCACAGCACCACCGCGCACCCGCCGAAGCCCGCACCGGTCATCCGGGCACCGAGGGCCCCTGCCGACACTGCCCCCTGCACGACGGTGTCGAGCTCGTCGCAAGAGACCTCGAAGTCGTCACGCAGCGACTCGTGCGAGGCCGTCAGGAAGGATCCGATGTCGGCCTGATGGCTGGCGTCGAGCAGAGCGGCAACCTCCGTGACCCGGCGGATCTCGCTCACCACATGGTGCGCACGACGACGGAGCGGGTCGGAGAGTTCAGCCACTTGTTCGAGTGAGGCGTCCCGGAGGCTGGGGACGCCGAGTGCCTCCGCAGCTCGGCGACAGTCCGCTCGGCGCTCGGCATACGCGCCGTCGACGAGCGCGTGTCTGGCCATGGTGTCGACGACGAGCAGGCAGAGGCCCGCCGCCGGAGGGTCGAACGCGATCTGGCGACTCTGCATCGACCGGCAGTCGAGGAGCAGTGCGTGCTGAGGCTCGCACATCAGCGAGGCCAGCTGGTCCATCACGCCGGTCGGCACACCGACGTAGTCGTTCTCGGCACGGCGAGCGGCCGACGCGAGCTCAGTCGTGGACAGCCCGAGCCCGAGCTCGTCGTTGGTCGCGCATGCGACAGCGCAGGTGAGCGCCGCCGACGACGCGAGCCCCGCTCCGTTGGGCAGGTCACCGGTGATCTCGATGTCCAGCCCGCACGGCAGCCGGGACGGCCCGTGCTCGTCCACGGTGCCCAGAGCCCACAACACGCCCGCGACGTAAGCCGCCCAGCCGGCGACGTCCCCAGGCTCGGTGCCCACGTCGAACCACACCACGCCGTCGGCCCCCGAGGACGACACGTTGACCCGGTCGGAGTTGGTCGCACGCACCTGAGCCTGGGTCGTCAGTGGCAGCGCGAACGGCAGGACCAGGCCGTCGTTGTAGTCGACGTGCTCCCCGATCAGGTTCACTCGTCCGGGAGCCACCCACGTCGACGTCATGCTCCCATTGTGTCGAAGGGCCGGTGAGGTCGTTGATGTGGCGAGGCGACGGCTCGTAGGGTGAGCGGGTGAGCGAGGAGCGCGAGATCTTGACCTGGGAGAGGTTCGGGGACGCGACTCGGGAGATCGCGCAGTGGGTGGCCGACGACTTCGAGCCCGAGATGATTCTCTCGATCGCGCGCGGTGGCCTCCTCATCGGCGGGGCACTGGGTTACGCGCTCGGCATCAAGAACACCTACACGATGAATGTGGAGTTCTACACCGGTGTTGATGAGCGACTGGAAGTGCCGCGCATCCTCCCACCCGCACCGGACTTCGTCGACCTTGCCGAGGCGAAGATCCTCATCGCAGACGATGTCGCCGACACCGGCCAGACCCTGCTCAGCGTCCAGGAGTTCTGCGCGGGCAAGGTGGGGGAGGTCCGGACGGCTGTCCTCTACGAGAAGTCGCGGTCCGTGGTCAAGTGCGACTACGTCTGGCGGCGTACGGACCGCTGGATCAACTTCCCCTGGAGCGACAAGGCGCCGGTCGTGAGCCGCGAGGGCACCGCTCTCGATGTTTAGCCCGCACGGGGCGGTTGGCTCGCTGCCGGTCAGTCAGCCGGCAGTTGGCGCTCAGGTGGCCGCGGCAGCGTGAAACTCGTCTCTGAGCAGGTCGCACCGCACCATGTCGCCGACTGCGTCGTCGGGCAACGGGTAGCTGCGCCGGTCCCGACCCGTCTCGACGAAGCCGCAGTTGTGTGCGACGCGAAGTGACGGGAGGTTCGCGTCGGCCGCGCCCAGGCTCAGCCGTTCGAGCCCCAGGCCGCCCTCCGCCTCGGGCGTGAAGGCGAAGGCGGATACCAGGCGCACCGCTTCGGTCACGACTCCCCGCCTCCGGGCCTGTGGATGCGCGATGTAGCCGAACTCGGCGGACTTGTAGTCAAGGCTTCCGAAGCCGAAGAGGCTGATCGTGGCGAGATAGTCGTCATTGTGCGGGTCGGCGACCACCCACGAGACTGCCTGCCCAAGAGACTGGCCGAGGAGCCGACGCGTCAGGTGGCCCTCGAAGTCGTCAAGCTCCCGTGGGAAGGGCAACCGGCCGAGCCAATGCAGGCTGGCCGCGTCGTTGGTCGCCTCGACGATCCGCGCTGCGTCGCGCCGCTCCATCGCGCGCAGTACGACGCGCTCGCCGGCAAGCGGCACCGGCTGCAACCAGCGAGTCTTGGGCTCGCGAGAGTCGGTCGACAGCAGGGACCCCCGCCACCCGTCGACGAGCGTGCCCCGTCGAGCCAGGCACGCACGTGCCGACCCCTCGAACGTGAAGCCGTTGCGCCACGCCACCCGCCACGATGCCAGGTTGCCTGCGGTCGACTGCCAGCTGACCGTGTGCAGTCCCTGCACCTCGAACGCCCAGTCGAGGACCAGGGCGACGGCCCGCGACATGACCCCCCGGCCACGGACTCCAGGATGTGCGGCGAAGCCGACCTCGGCCAGCCCGGGGTCCCGCAGAGCCAGGCCGACGGAGCCGGCGAAGGAGGTCGGGCCGCCTCCGCCTTCGGTCTCGACGGCGAACGACCAGCCGGCGCCGCTCTCCCAGACCTGGCTGCGGGACTGCAGGAACTGCCCGGCCTCCGCCTGGCCGTACGGCACCGGGATCACCGTGAACTCGATGCTCGCCGGATCATTGGCGAGCTCGATGACACCCTCGGCGTCCTCCGGCCGATGGGCACGCAGGGTCACGTCCCCGTCTGTGAGCACGGGTACGTCGGCAGGGAAGCGCATCGCCTCAACCTGCCCGCCCGGGAGCTTCCCCGTCAACTCGGTTACGCGGCGTCGGCCCGGGGCCCTGGCTGCTTCGGGACACCGACTCAGGGCCCCGCCGGGCGCTACTCGTCCGCTGTTCTGGTTACGCTGGACGTCTATGGACGAATCCTGGAGACGGGGGTGCCGCCACGCCCGGGCGGCGCGAGGTGAGCGCGCCCAGTGAGCGGCACGATTGCAGACATCATCCTGGTCCTGGTCTTCATCTTGATCAGTGGTTACTTCGTGATCGCCGAGATGTCACTCGTCTCGCTGCGCGACAGCCAGGCCCGTGGGCTCAAGGGCAAGGGCCGGCGCGGGCGGGCGGTGGCCAAGCTCAATGCCGACCCCAACCGGTTCCTCGCATCGGTGCAGGTGGGCGTGACGCTGGCCGGATTTCTTTCGGCCGCGTTCGGTGCGGCGACGCTGGCCGGAAGGCTCGCGCCCGTCTTCGAGGGCTGGGGGCTGTCCAAGGACGCCGCCGACATCATGGCACTGATCGTGATCACGATGGCGATCTCCTACGTCTCGTTGGTGATCGGCGAGCTGACGCCTAAGCGGCTCGCCCTGCAGCGGTCCGAGGCGATCGCCCTGGCCGTCGCCCCCACCGTCGACCGGGTCGCCAAGCTGGCCCGGCCGGTGATCTGGCTCCTGTCAGTGTCGACGAACGGCGTCGTACGCCTCATCGGAGGCGACCCCCTGGCGAAGCGCGAGCAGATCAGCGACGCTGAGATACGAGAGCTGGTGTCGGGGTCGCAGACACTCGGTGCCGAGGAGCGTCAGATTGTCGAGGACGTGTTCGAGGCGGGCGACCGGCAGATCCGCGAGGTCATGATCCCGCGCACCGAGGTCGACTTCATCCCGGCGAGCACCCCCGCCTACAAGGCGGCTCGGATGGCCCTCGAGCGTCCGCACTCCCGCTATCCCATCACCGGCACCTCCACCGACGACGTGATCGGGTTCGTGCACGTTCGCGACCTCTTCAACCCTGATACCTCCAGCCGGTCGGTCCGAGTCAAGGACATCGCGCGTGAGGTGCTGGTGCTCCCCGATACCCGGCAGATCCTGTCGGCCCTCACCGACATGCGTCGGGAGGGAGCACACCTGGCGATCGTCGCCGACGAGTACGGCGGCACCGCAGGCCTCATCACGAGGGAGGACGTCGTCGAGGAGCTCGTCGGCGATATCCGCGACGAATACGACTTCGAGGAGTCCGAGACCACGCGGTCGCTCAGCGGTGAGCTCGAGGTGGACGGCTTGCTCAACCTCGACGACTTCGAGGACGAGACGGGGCTGCCGATTCCGGAAGGGCCCTACGAAACCGTTGCCGGCTACATCGTGCAACAGATCGGGCGGGTGCCTCGGATCGGCGACGTGGCCACGGTCGACGGTCACACGCTGACTGTCGTCCAGCTCGACGGCAAGCGGATCTCCCGCGTCACGGTGCAGGCCACGCCGATCCGGCTGCACCCGCCAAGCCAGCCGCCCGACGCGGCGAGCCACCCGGCCGAACCTCCGCCTGAGGGCGGCCGGCCGGCCGGCCGTAGGGATCGGTCGCGCGACGACGGCGAGATCGAGGGATCACTCGCTGGCCTCAGCGAGGACGAGGGC
>JBOHDU010000035.1:0-1920 GCA_050700615.1 Nocardioidaceae bacterium | reverse complement strand
TGCGTGCACCGTCTCGTGCCGACTTCCGCCAGCGTCCGAGGTCCCCGCCAGTCGAGTCGTGCGCATGGTGGTCGGCAGCTGTGAGCCGCGTTGCCACCAGGTCCGGTCGTCCGCCACGGGCGCGCTTCGCGGCGAGCAGGAGGCGGGTAGTCGGGAGCATCAACGTGCTCGCCTCGAGGTTGACGCCCATGTAGATCCTCTTGACCGGGCGCGGCAGGGCCGTCCTCGTCAGCATCCGGCTGACCGTGCTCTTTCCCGCACCGTCTGCCCCGACGAGAGCCACGGTGAACCCCCGCCTTCCGGCGTGGGGCTGACTGACGCGTCTCAAGAGGAGTGTCATCGCCAGGTCACCACCGTCTCGGGACGGACGGCGTGCCGCGCAGCGGAGGACGGAGTGCGCCGGACTCCGTCGACGGCCTCGAGCACGGCCTGGCCGAGCTCGCTGATCTGACAGGGATAGGCATGTCCGACCTTGGCTGCGGGTCGCCCGTCGAAGAGTCTCCGGAGGAGCGTCGACTCCACGTTGGCGGCGTCGTCGACGAGCTCGCTTCGCGACCCGGGGAACGCGTATCGGAACTGGTTGTAGTCGCTCATGAACCCGGCCCGTTCAGCCGACAGGGAGGCGGCCATCCGCCCGGAGACCTCGTGCTCGCCGGCAAGCTCGACCACGATGCGCTCGGACTCGTGACTGCTGAGCAGAACCACGGCGTCCAGGTCCGCCTCGGGATCGATCCGGTCCCGGCCGAAGAGCTCCGCGGGTGGGATCTGCACGTACGCCTGCCGCGCGAGAACGGGCGCGCCCCTACGCGCCGCACCGGCGACCGGCAGCGGGGAGGAGGCAGCAGCCGTCGCGAGCCCTGAGATCGAGCGCCACGAGGCGAGCCGCAGTCGGGTGCCGACACCACGACTGCCCAACAGCTCGGGCAGCTGTCGCAGCTGCCAGTCCCAGAGCCTGATGGGCTCCGGGATCCCGAACATCCGCGCATCCGGCGTCAGGTAGACCCACTCGTCGCCCACGTAGTGTGCGCCGTTGCTCATCGCCGCCAGCAGACTCTCGGTCTTGCCCCCCTTCGACCAGCCGGTCACCAGGACGGAACCGCCCCCAAGGGTGTAGGCCGACGCGTGCAGCGGTAGCACACCCTTGGCCAGCGCCACGAGGTTGATCAGCGTGAGCAGGTGAGGGATCGCAGGGCTGGAGTGCTCGCAGACCAACTCGGCGCACTCGTCGATGGAGTCGAACCGCAGCAAGGTGCGCGCCGGCGCCCCGCCCTTGGACTTGAGGATGAAGAAGCCGTCCTCGTTGTATCCGGTCTCGCCGAGGCCGACGTACGTCAGCGGCTTGAGGGTCACCCGGTCAGCGAAGCGAACGATGATGTCGGGCTCCCGGTCGAGAGCGGCCCGGAGGGGTCCGAGCTGCCGGGTGACCGTGGCGATGTCATCGTCGGTGGCGTCCAGAAGACGCACGCCGACGACAGCGTGGAGATCGAAGTCGCGCTGCGAGCGCGTGGCAGTGTGTGTTGGTGGCATCAGACTCACAGCCCTCTCCCGCCGACAACCTGACCGACCGTGCGGAGCATGATCTTGACGTCCGTCCAGATCGACCAGTTCTCGATGTAGAAGTTGTCGAAGTCGGCGCGGTCGGAGATGTCCGTGTCGCCACGCAGGCCGTTGATCTGCGCCCAGCCGGTGAGCCCGACGGGAACTCGGTGGCGGGAGACGTATTGCGGGAACTTCCGGCAGAACTCGTCCACGAAGACCGGTCGCTCCGGGCGGGGGCCCACCAGGCTCATGTCCCCGAGCAGGATGTTCCAGAGCTGCGGAAGCTCGTCGAGGGAGAGCTGACGAAGGCGCTTCCCGACCGGCCCGAGTCGTGGGTCCCCCGCGATCGACCACAACGCAGCCGACTCGGCGTCGCTCGAC
>JBOHDU010000034.1:0-3123 GCA_050700615.1 Nocardioidaceae bacterium | reverse complement strand
TACCAAAGGCCGGTTGTGAAGACGCGACCACCGCTTGGGCGTAGCTCCTGCGGTTCGTCGTCGAGCAGGATGCGCAGCAGGAGATGATCGTCGACGACGAATAGCTTGTTTCTCGCCACATGCCTTCTATCGCCGGCTCGGCGGCACGGGCGAGGTGTCATCGACCGCCGCGTGCTGCTTGGCGCGAGCGCGACGGATCGACGGCGATGGTCGCCGGCCGGGCGCGCCGCAGCACCGCATGAGTGTGTCAGCAGTCTGCAAGCGCCTGGAGGGCGTCGCAGAGGCGCAGCGAGGTTGTCGAAGGTCGCCACGCTGTCGTGGTCGATTCCTTCGTCGGGTCCCACCGGGATACAGGTGGGGATGTCGCGAATCGTGCTCGTCAAGGGCGCAACCACGACGTTGTTCAAGACCGGTATGACCTCGTCACGAGAGACGATGAGCACGGGCCGGCGCTTCTGGTTCGGCGTTTCCATCCACCACAGCTCGGCTTGGGCTACCACGGTTCAGCTTCGGTCAACGCGATCGCGTTCGCCATCGCAAGCTCGTCATCGCCGGATGTCTGTGGTCTCTCACGATACGAAGCGGCGATGGTCGCACCGACGCGCGCACGCCGAACTGAGTCGGCTAGGTGGAGCACGCCTCGGCGAATAACCGCAGATCGACTCTCGCCGACCCCTTCCGCGACGAGCTGGTCGATGAGGGCAAGCTCGCCGTCGGTGAACCTCGTGGGCACGGGTGTAGCCATATCCACACCGTATACCGAACTGTAACGCAACCTGTAGAGCGGGTGGGCACGCCAGAGCCTACGAACTGCGGCCGCCCGGCGGAACAGGGCGTGAGACTCGCCCTTATCGCCGGCTGGCGCCTCCAACCCTCCCACCTTGGTAGTAGACTTGTCCTATGCCCAGGGGCAAGCCTTCGCCGAAGCTGGCGATCACCGTTGATCCCGAGGTCCATGAGCGGGTGGTCGCCGCCGCCGCCGAGGAAGGTTTGAGCGTCTCGGCCTGGATGACGGCCGCGGCGCGTCGGGCACTTCTGTTGCGAGACGGCTTGGCAGCGGTATCCGAATGGGAGCAGGAGAACGGGCCGCTGAGCGACGCCGAGCTGCGATCGGCGCGCGAGCGCATCGCGGATGAGATCCGCGGTTCGGGTAGACGTCGCTCGGCATGAGCGTGGTCTACGACGGCGGTGTGTTGGTCGCCGCGGACCGCAATGACCGCGACGTCTGGGCCGACCACCGTGCTCGCCTTGAGGTGGGGGTCGTTCCTGTTACCACCGCTCCGGTTGTGGCTCAGGTGAGCCGGTCGCCACGCCAGGTTCAGCTCCGACAGTTTCTGCGAGGCTGCGACGTTGCCGGCTTCATCTATGAGCAAGCCCATGAAGTCGGAGGCCTGCTGGCCCTAGCCGGAACCGCCGACGTCGTGGACGCCCATGTCGTGCTCATCGCGGGCCGCAATAGCTCGACGGTGCTTACCTCGGATGAGGACGACCTCCAACAGCTATCGGACTGCCTGCCCGAGCCGGTCGTTGTCCAACGAGCCGGGTTTCGACCACGGAAACGAAACAGATAGGGCCGCCGAAGCGATCCAGGTATCACGGAGCATCACAGAGCGTGACCGAGCTTCGGCCGGGATCGACACCTGGCCGTTCGAGGAGACCTTCATCACGTAGTGCACGGCCCTTACCCGTTGTCATCGTATGTGAGGCCGCAGTCATTGTGGCACCACGTCCCAGAACGCCGGCCGGAAGTATCCCAACATCGGGTCCCCGCATCCATGTGCTGACCCCTCGCCGTAGACAACCTCAGGAGGTCTCTCTCGTCCTACCGGACAGCCCCCTTGCACTTGTGGCGAGGGCGGGCGTCGGACCACTTGGTGAGATTTCGCGCCACCCGCCGGTGGGGGCTGTCCTCGCCGAAACCTCGCCCGACAGGCGCCGCGCATCCGCGCCAGGTCTTCCTGGCGCAGATGCCTTGCGGAGAGCAGGGTGCGGGGCCGGTTACGAAGTGGCCGGCGGTGTGGTCAGGCTGGCGCACTCGCCGATCGCTTTGCTCCCGACCGTGTTGGGGCCGTTGCCGGTTGAGGGGTCGTAGGCGTCACCGTACTGGGCGGGCGGGGTGTTGTTGACGCAGATCAGGTTGCGGCCGACCGCGTTGCCGACCACCTCGGTCGAGTCGTTCGCGCCGTTTCCTCCGGGCCGGAACCCGGTGTTGTTGGCGATGATCACGTTGCCGCCGACTTGGTTGCGCAACGCCCCGATCCATGCTCCGGGCCCGCCGTGCCAGCCCTCGAGCACCAGGTTGGCCCCGATGTGCATGTCCTTGACCGGGAAGCTGAGGCCGGGGGTGGAGAAGCCGCCGCCGATAGAGACCACGTTCCTCGCGACGTTGACCGCGGTCAGGTACATGGTCAGCGGCTGGTCGGCGATGATGTTGGCGCCCACCGTGTCATCGGCTGTCTCGAATCCGCACGGTGCCGTCGGCGGGGGTCCGTTGGAGCCAGGGGCGCAGCCGAGCGCCAGCGTGGCGCCCCGCTCGACCACGACGTTGCGGCCCACGTGGACCGTTCCCAGGCTGAAAGCGTCGAGGCAGGCGCCCGGCGCGACGACCAGGTTGCCGCTGACGTTGAGCGTGTTGCCGCTGGCCACATAGGCAATCCCCCGCACCGTGAGGTTGCGGTGGTCGCCCGACAGCGAGGTCCCCATGGTCTCAGTCGCGCCGCATACCGGCGCGGAGGTGGGGTCGGCGCTCGCCACCCCGGTAGTGCCCAGTGCTCCGGTGGCCATCGCCCCGGACGACGCCACCATCACGGCGGCGCCCAGCAGGATACGGAATCTCAAGTTTGCTCCCCTTCGCTCTTGTTGGACCTCCAAGACCTGGAAACCCAGACCCACTGTGCATGAGGTCCGACAGAAGCTAGAGCACGACCCCGACTTCACTGAGCAAAGATGGACTTTTGGTCATCCCGACCCCGGACGGCGACACCACCCCGGTTGGTTCTGACCTCGTGCTCCGGCGCGACTTCACGGTGGGCTGGACATTTGCGGTGGTCCGCAGTCGCCGGCGGTCCGCAGGTACGATCCGCCGGTGAAGTACCGCCTTGCGACCGTCGATGACTCTGAGCC
>JBOHDU010000033.1:0-2044 GCA_050700615.1 Nocardioidaceae bacterium | reverse complement strand
ATCTGCTCAGGCGACAACCGCTTCGCTGCAGCCATCACTGACACCGGTCCTCTCACTCATGGATGGATTCTCACAAGTTTTGGACCAGTTTTCGGGGGGCCGGACATTGCTAATAACACTTGGCCTGATGGTTCTAGCGCGAACGACTCGATATCGGGCTTCAATATGCTCTCAAGCCAGACCAGTTGCTAGCCCGGATCGTTCATGGCTGGGCGGGCTGATCGGCGTGTAGAAGCACGGAAGTGCCTGTCCTGCTTGGGTTCTTAGACTTGCAACGGTTCAAGAAGTCCCGAGCGAAACGTACTCTGTAGGTGAAGCGTACTTCGTGGTCGTCCGGTTTGTCTGTGTGCCCCGCCGGTGTCGGCGTGGTTGCCCAGCGGTGAGCGCGGCTGCGTCTCATGGCGGATCGGGTTGATCTGACCAGTGACCTGTCCGAGGCGCTGACGCAGCGGTCGTTCGTGACGGTTCACGACCGCAGTCGAGTGCTTGCCGATGTGGCGGTGATGGTCGCCGATGGCCGTGAGGCGATCGCCGACATCGACGTGCTGCGACATCAGGCCGGCGTGCTGGGCCCGGTCGCGTCGTAACCGACGGTGGGGCGGTCACTCGATGAAGTCAGTGCGCGCGACTGAAGAAGTTCCAGGCTGCGTGGGCGCGGGTCGTCGACACGTTTAGGCCCAGTTCGTTGAGGGTCTGCCAGCGTCGAGAGGCGCCGGCATCGACTTGTGCGAGGTCGTGGTGCTGGACGTGGACGCCACGATCGTGGTCGTCCACTCCGAGAAGGAGAACGCCTCGCTCACCTTCAAGCGCACCTTCGGGTTCCACCCGCTGGGAGTGTGGCGCGACAACACCAGCGAGTTCCTCGCCGCGAAGCTGCGTTCGGGCAAACGCCGGGTCGAACACCGCAGCCGACCACGTCGAGGTGCCGACCGAGGCGATCGCCCAGATCCCCGCCACCCATCGCAAGAAGCTGCTGGTCCGCTCCGACGGGTGCCGGGCGTCGCATGACCTGCTGGACTGGCTAACCGAGCAGGGACAGGTTCGCGGCCGCAGGGTCGAGTACAGCGTGGGTTCCGCGATCACCGAGAAGATCCGCCACACCATCAAGCTGGTCCCGAAGCAGCTGTGGGCCACGGCCATCGACGCCGACGGCGGGATCCGTGACGGCGGCGACGTGGCCGAGCTGACCGGGCTGCTCGATCTGACGAAAGTGGCCAGCCCCAATGCGGGTCATCGTCCGCCGGGAATGCCCTCATCCGGGCGCGCAACTGTCGCTGTTCGAAGAGGCCGACGGCTGGCGCTACCAGGCGTTCGTCACAAACACCACCACCGGGCAGCTGGCGTTGCTCGAAGCCCCACACGGCCCAGGCCCGAGTCGAGGAACGGATCCGGCACGCCAAGGACACCGGTCTAGGACGTTTCCCGTCGCGGGAGCTCGCGATCAACCAGACCTGGCTAATGCTCACCGCCATCGCCGCTGACCTCGTCGCCTGGGCACGGCTGCTGGGCTGCACCGGCAACGCCGCCACACTGGCCGCCTGTGGGCCGAAGGCCCTGCCCTACCGGCTCCTGCACGCCCCGACCCGATCAGACCTCGTACACCACCTCAGCGAACTTGACCTCACAGCGGAGGGTCGCTTGGGAGGGCCATCGTCACCGGCGTCGCTGCTAGTAACCCTTAATCCACCGCGCCTATGTCCTGACCGGACGCGCCGAACTTGCGCACCTGCCCTACGCGGGCCACCTTGGGACACGCTTGGGACACGGCAGCACCCGAACCACCCCACTACACCCAACAGCGCTCAACCGCGTTTGCGCGGGTCAGGCCGCTCTCTAAACGGCGATCAACAACGTCAGATCACCCTTGGAACACCCTCCGGAGGCGGGAGCGTAGGTTCGAATCCTACCGGGGGCGCCGATGTGATGTCCCGCGACATCGTTGACAGGTGTCTCGCGACATCGTTGCATTTCAGGGGGAGCCTGACCCGGTATTCCAGACACCTGAGTTCTGAGGCGATGATCGTCTTGGAGAGGAGTCAGGATG
>JBOHDU010000032.1:0-3926 GCA_050700615.1 Nocardioidaceae bacterium | reverse complement strand
GAGCTGGTAGACGACCTCGGTCACGCCCTCTAGCGGCGTCAGAACGTAGGCCCCCTCCATCGCCTTGAGCACCTTCGCCGTGACCAGTGACCACGACACCTTACTGTCGCCGTTCCAGTCGTAGGAGAGCGTGTACTGGTCGCGGATCGGGGCCGCATCGAGCACGAACTCGACCTCGCCGGCGCGCCCGTCGTCGCCCGAGCTGAGCACCGTCGCCGACTTCACCCCGCGAGCCCACTCGGGGTAGCTGTCGAAGTCGGCGATCACGGCCATGACGTCGGCGGGCTGGGCAGCGATGAGGATGCTCGACGTGGTCTGGTCTACCATGGGTCTGCTACCCCTTCGTCGGCCCGGCACGGCGGCCCCTGGGCGGGCGCGCACCTGTCGTTGTCGTCGGCGACGAGACTACTCTCAACGGCTGGGGTACCCGTGGCTCGCCAGGCTCCCGACCAGCCTCCAGCTCGTCCTTGAGCGCGAACAGGCGCTGCTTCAACGGCAGCACGTACTGCGTCCGCGCCCACTTCTGCGTCTTCTGCCTGCTGCTGCGGGAGCGGCCCGGCTCGGCGCGGAAGTAGATGTGCGCGATCGTGCCGTCGCCGTGCTCCTGCAGCCACACCTCGGCAGTGCCGACCAGGTCACCGGCGACGCGCCACCTCACGCCATCGAGCCCGCGGTCCTCGTACGCCGTCAGCACCAGCCCAGGGAACCAGTTCCGCCAACGGGACTCGTCGCACAGCGCTGCCCTGGCGATCTCGCGGGACGCCACGAGGAAGGACTCGTCGATGATGTCAATGGAAGGCACAGCCCCCGACCCTAGCCGGTCGATCCCGGGTCTAGCCCGATGACCGGACCGCCCGCCGCAGCCGCCCGCTCCGTGGGCCGGGGACGCACGCTGGGCCTGACAGCGGTAGCCTGCGGGCCAGACGAAACCACCGACCGACCAGTGCCTTGACCGCCGACCGGAACCGGCCTGGTCCACCGGGCCGCAACGATGGAGCATGGCGTGCGCGAGTTCTCTGCCCCCGAGACCTACCCGGTGCCGGAGACCGGAAGCCTCACCGACGACATCGTGGCCAACGCGCTTCACAAGGCGCAGACGGTCACGTTCAGCCGCCGCGACGACGGTGAGTGGCACGACGTCACCGCGGCGCAGTTCCACCGTGAGGTGGTCGCCGTCGCCAAGGGACTGGTGGCCGCCGGGGTGCAGCCAGCCGACAGGGTCGCGCTGATCTCCAAGACCCGCTACGAGTGTACCCTGCTCGACTACGCCATCTGGTTCGCCGGCGCCACTACCGTGCCGATCTACGAGACTTCGAGCGCCGAGCAGATCCGCTGGATCCTCTCGGACTCCGCCGCCGTGCTGGTGGTCGCCGAGTCGCTCGAGCATGTCGACCGGGTCGAGCGGGCAAGCTCCGAGCTGCCCGCGCTGGCCCGGGTCGTCTGCCTCGACAAGGGCGAGCTCGCCGCCCTCGTCGACTCCGGCGTGGGCATCAGCGACGACGAGATCGAGAAACGCCGCAGCTCGCTCACGCCCGACAGTCTCGCCACCTTGATCTACACGTCCGGTACGACGGGCCGCCCCAAGGGCTGCTGCCTCACCCACGGCAACTTCATGTTCGAGCTCGGTGTCGCGGTCGATGAGCTCGGCCGGCTCTTCGACACCGAGGGCGCGAGCACGCTTCTCTTCTTGCCCCTCGCCCACATCTTCGCCCGTATCATCCAGGTCGGCGCGATCAAGGCGGGCATCCGCCTCGGCCACTCCGCCGACATCAAGAATCTCGTCGACGACCTCAAGGACTTCCAGCCGACGTTCATCCTTGCGGTGCCGCGTGTGTTCGAGAAGGTGTTCAACACCGCCAGCCAGCGCGCCACCTCCGACGGGCGCGGCAAGATCTTCAACGTCGCGGTCGGCGTCGCGGTCGCCTACAGCCAGGCCATGGATCGCAACGGCCCCGGACTCGTGCTCCGGGCCAGGCACGCCGTCTTCGACCGGCTCGTCTACCGCAAGCTGCGGGACGCGCTCGGCGGCAAGACGGAGTACGCCGTGTCGGGCGGGGCACCGCTCGGTGAGCGGCTCGCACACTTCTTCCGCGGCGTCGGCCTCGAGGTGCTCGAGGGCTACGGCCTCACCGAGACCACCGCCGCCGTGACGGTCAACCTCCCCGGGACCAACCACATCGGCACCGTCGGGCGACCCATACCGGGCACGTCGGTGCGGGTGGCCGACGACGGCGAGCTGCTCTTCCGGGGCGGGCAGATCTTCTCCGGCTACTGGCACAACGACGCGGCCACCGCCGAGTCGATCGGCGCCGACTGCTGGTTCCGCACCGGCGACATAGGCGAGGTCGACGACGAGGGCTTCGTCCGGATCACCGGCCGCAAGAAGGAGATCCTGGTGACCGCGGGCGGCAAGAACGTCGCACCGGCCGTGCTCGAGGACCGCCTGCGCGCGCACTACCTGGTCTCCCAGTGCATGGTCGTCGGCGACGGCAAGCCGTTCGTGGCGGCCCTGGTCACGATCGACCCCGACGCGCTGCCGTACTGGGCCGAGTCGAGGGGCAAGGCCGGCAAGCTCGGTGACCTGGTCGATGACCCAGACCTGGTCGCCGAGGTGCAGGCCGCCGTCGACGAAGCCAACTCCGCGGTCTCCCGCGCCGAGGCGATCCGCAAGTTCACGATCCTCGCCGACGACTGGACCGAGGAGTCCGGCGAGCTCACCCCGACCCTCAAGCTCAGGCGCAGCCTGGTGCTGCGGACCTACCATGACACGGTGGAGGCGCTGTACATCTGACCCGCTCGCCGCTCGTTCTCTCGGTCACGGCCCGTGCGGTGGCCACGCGCGCATCGACCGGTTCACGCCAAGCCCAGGCGGCGAGCAGCGGAAGGGGTAACTAGTCCTGGTACACGATAATCGCCTGGTTTACCCGTTTTAGGCTGGTTTGGCCCTCATCCATTCGGCCGATACCCGTCACACCACACGGCTCATTTTGCCGACGAATATCCCCGTTTCCCTCCCAACCGGACACTGGGGGACCTAACTTCGATGTTCGGGGCCATAGCAGTAGTGGCCCCGTGGCATGGAGGGATCCCCCGCGATGAGAGCACGATTGCGCCTCCGCCGGCGCGATGATGGTGCCGCCGCGGTCGAGTTCGCGCTTCTCCTCGTGCTGTTCGTCACCCTGCTCTTCGGCCTCATCCAGTACGGCATGTACTTCTACTCCTCACAGACCGGCAGCTCGGTGGCCGGCCGCGCCCTGCGCGAGGTGACAGTCGGCAACTGCCAACCGTCGGCTGACCTCCAGACCTACATCACGAACGGCCTCTCAGGCGCGGCCGCCGGCGCCGTGACGAACGTGACTCGCACCTACACCCACACCAACGGCACCACGACCACCAACCCAGCGCTCGCGCAAGTCGGTGACCAAGTTGTGCTGACGTTCACCTACCCCGACGTCAACCTGCACTTCCCGTTCGTCCCGTTCCTGAGCAACGACACGATCACGAAGAGCGTGCAGGGCCTCGTCGAAGACACTGCGTCACAGGGGTGCTCATGAAGCGGCTGACCAGACGTGATGAGAGCGGGGCGTACGCCGTTATCTTCGCGCTGTGCTCGCTGCTGCTGTTCTCGGTGGCCGCGCTCGCGGTCGACCTCGGCAACGCCGAGCAGCGCAAGGTGGATACCCAGACCCAGGCCGACAACGCCGCTCTGGCCGGCGGTGCAGGAGACAACCTGCCCGCGCCACAGGCGAGTCCCCTGGCCAGCGACCCCGCGGTCATCGCGGTGGCCCAGTACCTCAACGCCAACCAGCCGCAGAACGACAACCCGGCCAACGCCATCTGCACCGCGACCAGGACGTGCGTCACCCCCTTGTCTCTCGTCGACGGCATCAAGGCGAACGGCGAGGTCTACTACGGCTCCTTCAACT
>JBOHDU010000031.1:0-3082 GCA_050700615.1 Nocardioidaceae bacterium | reverse complement strand
CGGGTATCCCGTTCCAGCGCATTGGCTTCCAAGGCCACCGGCTTCCCGATCGCCAAGATCGCGGCGAAGCTGGCCATCGGCTACACCCTCGACGAGATCGTCAACGACATCACCAAGGAAACACCGGCCTGCTTCGAACCCACCCTGGACTATGTGGTGGTCAAGGCGCCGCGGTTCGCCTTCGAGAAATTCCCCGGCGCCGATCCCACCCTGACCACCACGATGAAATCCGTCGGTGAGGCGATGGCGATCGGACGGAACTTCACCGAGGCCCTGCAGAAGGCGCTGCGCTCGCTGGAGCAGCCGGGGGCGTCGTTCAGCTGGGCGCAGGAGCCCGGCGACAAGAACGACCTCCTCGCCAGGGCTGCGGCACCCCACGACGGCCGGCTGCGTGCCGTGATGGATGCCCTGCGCGCGGGCGCCGAGGTTGCCGAGGTCTACCAGGCAACGGGGATCGACCCGTGGTTCGTCGACCAGCTGCTGCTTCTCCACGAGGTTGCACAGACGGTGCGAGGCGCCCCGGCGCTCAGCCCCGAGCTGCTGCGGCTGGGGAAGCGGCACGGCTTCTCCGACGCGCAGCTGGCCGAGCTCACCGGGTCCACCGAGGACGTCGTGCGGGGCGTTCGGTGGGCACTTGGAGTGCGGCCGGTCTACAAGACCGTCGACACCTGTGCGGCCGAGTTCGCCGCCAAGACGCCGTACCACTACTCGACCTACGACGAGGAGACCGAGGTCGAGCCACGAGAGCGCCCGGCCGTGATCATCCTCGGCAGCGGGCCCAACCGGATCGGCCAGGGGATCGAGTTCGACTACTCCTGCGTGCACGCGTCGATGGCGCTCCGCGAGGCCCCCACCGGCTTCGGCGGCTACGAGACCGTGATGGTCAACTGCAACCCGGAGACGGTGTCGACCGACTACGACACGTCGGACCGGCTGTACTTCGAGCCGCTGACCCTCGAGGACGTGCTCGAGGTTGTTCATGCCGAGACCCTGGCCGGTCCGATCGCGGGTGTGATCACCCAGCTCGGTGGCCAGACCCCGCTCGGACTGGCTGCCGGGCTCGAGGCAGCAGGGGTGCCCATGGTGGGCACGAGCCCAGCGGCCATCCACCTTGCCGAGGACCGCGGGGCCTTCGGTCACGTGCTCGCCGCTGCCGGCCTGCCGGCGCCCAAGCACGACACCGCGACGTCGCACACCGAGGCCGCTCGGATCGCCGCCGAGATCGGCTACCCGGTGCTGGTCCGGCCGTCGTACGTGCTCGGGGGTCGCGGCATGGAGATCGTCTACGACGAGGCTGAGCTGCTACGCGCCCTGCGCCGGATCGGTGGTGCGGGCACCGTCTCGTTCGAGCGCCCGGTGCTGATCGACCGGTTCCTCGACGACGCAGTCGAGATCGACGTCGATGCTCTGTACGACGGTCAGGAGCTGTTCCTGGGTGGCGTCATGGAGCACATCGAGGAGGCCGGGATCCACTCGGGAGACTCGTCCTGTGCGCTGCCTCCGATCACTCTGGGCAGCGAGGACATCGACCGGATCCGCGCGTCCACCCTGGCCATCGCCGAGGGTGTAGGGGTGCGCGGCCTGATCAACATCCAGTTCGCCGTCGCCTCCGACGTGCTCTACGTGCTCGAGGCCAACCCCCGTGCCTCGCGCACCGTTCCCTTCGTGTCGAAGGCGACCGCCACCCCGCTGGCCAAGGCCGCAGCGCGCATCATGCTCGGCGCCGCGATCGCCGAGCTACGCGCCGAGGGCATGCTCCCGCGCTCCGGTGACGGCGCCGACATCCCCGCCAACGCTCCTGTCGCCGTCAAGGAGGCGGTGATGCCGTTCAACCGGTTCCGCACGGCCGAGGCGAAGCCTGTCGACACCGTGCTCGGTCCGGAGATGCGCTCGACCGGTGAGGTGATGGGGATCGACGCCTACTTCGGCACCGCCTTCGCCAAGTCGCAGACCGCAGCGTTCGGGGGGCTCCCTACGACGGGCCGCGCGTTCGTGTCGGTTGCCAACGCGGACAAGCGACACATGGTCTTTCCCACCAAGCGGCTTGCCGACCTCGGGTTCGAGATCCTCGCCACTCGCGGCACCGCCGCCGTGCTGCGCCGCAACGGCGTGCCCGCGACCGTCGTGCGCAAGCACAGCGAGGGACCGGGTCCCGACGGAGAGCCGACGATCGTCGGCCGGATCATGGCCGGTGAGATCGACCTGGTCGTCAACACTCCGCACGGGTCCACGTCCGGCGGCTCGCCCCGGCTCGACGGCTACGAGATCCGGACAGCGTCGGTCGCGTGCAACATCGCGTGCATCACGACCGTGCAGGGGCTCGCCGCGACCGTGCAGGGGATCGAGGCACTCCGGTCGGGGGGGCTCGAGGTTCGCTCGTTGCAGAGCTGGGCCGAGCACCGGCGTCAGCCATGAGTGGCTACCGCACCTTGTTCGACGCCGCCCTGTCCAGGATCGACGCCGAGACCGCACACCGCCTCGGTTTCGCGGCGATCCGGGCCGCGGCCGCGGTGCCCGGGGCCCGGCGCCTGGCCCACCGCGTGCTGCGTCCACACGACCCGGCGCTTGCCGTTGAGACCATGGGGCTGCGGTTCCCGGGCCCGCTTGGTCTGGCCGCCGGGTTCGACAAGAACGGCATAGGTGTCGACGCCCTGGCCGCGATGGGCTTCGGCTTCGTCGAGGTCGGTACCGTGACCGCGCAGCCACAACCCGGCAACCCCAGGCCGCGGCTGTTCCGGCTGGTCGAGGACAGGGCCATCGTCAACCGGATGGGCTTCAACAACGACGGAGCGGTCGCGGTCGCGGCCCGGCTTTCGCGTCGGCGGCACCGACGCGGAGCACTCCCCGTCTTGGTGGGCGTCAACATCGGCAGGACCAAGGCAGTGCGCGACGACCAGACTGTCGCCGACTACGAGCAGAGCGCCAGGCTGTTGGCGCCACACGCCGACTACCTCGTTGTCAACGTCAGCTCGCCCAACACCACCGGTCTCCGAGACCTGCAAGCCGTCGACAAGCTGCGCCCGCTCTTGCTCGCGGTGCGCGCGCAGGCCGACCAGGTAACCACCCGGCGGGTGCCCCTGCT
>JBOHDU010000030.1:0-4064 GCA_050700615.1 Nocardioidaceae bacterium | reverse complement strand
GGCCGGTCCCGTATCGAGGGGCGGCTCGCGGTCACGACTGACCTGGCCGCGGCCAAGCGTGCCGTCGAGGCCGGCGCCGAGCTCGACGACGGCACCCTGATCCTGTCTCGGACGATTGCCGTCGGAGGCCGCTCCCGTGCGACCGCGGGCGGCGCAAGCGTTCCGGCCGCCACCCTCACCGCGGTAGCCGCAGATCTGGTCATGGTGCATGGGCAGTCAGACCAGCAGCAGCTGCTATCTGCGGCTGCTCAGCGCGACTGCCTCGACGCCTTCGCAGGCGCACCGGCGCGGCGAGCCCTTGCCGATTACGCCGCGACCTACGACGAGCTCCACGACGTCTCCGCCGAGCTCCACGAGGTGACCACGAGGGCGCGGGAGCGAGCCCAGGAGGCCGACCTGGTGCGGTTGGGGTTGGGCGAGATCGAGGCCGTCAACCCAGCCGTCGGTGAGGACGTCGACCTCGTTGCGGAGGAGTCGCGGTTGGCCCACACCGACGCCCTGCGCCGGGCCGCCCAGGAGTCGCACGATGCGCTCTCAGGCGACGCGATGGCGCCTGACGCCACGTCGGCGCTGGCGCTGGTCGCGCTCGCGCGCAAGGGTCTTGACGTCGAGCGGGAACACGATCCCACCCTGGCCGAGATCTCCGACCGGCTGGCGGCGGCGTCCTACGCTCTGGCCGACGTCGTCGCCGACATCGCGTCCTACGCCGCCGGCATGGACGCCGACCCGCTCCGGCTGGCAGCCGTGCAAGAGCGGCGAGCAGAGCTCGCCCGGCTGACCCGCAAGTATGGCGACGACGTCGACGCTGTGCTGGCGTGGGCGCGCGCGGGCGCCGAGCGACTGACACAGCTCCAAGAGGACGACTCCCGCGTGCGCGCGCTCAGGCACCGGCACGACGAGCTCGGCCATCGACTGGCCGACGCCGCTGCGGCGCTGACGAAGCGCAGGGCTGCTGCGGGCGACCGGCTGGCGAAGGCCGTGAGCCGCGAGCTCGCCGGCCTTGCGATGAGCCACACCGTCTTTCAGGTCCGGCTGACACGCCTCTCGCAGCCGAGCCGCAGCGGCGTCGACGAGGTGACGTTCTCGCTGTCGGCACCCGACGGGGGCGACGAGCGGGCGCTGGACAAGGGGGCCTCGGGGGGTGAGCTGTCCCGCATCATGCTGGCACTCGAGGTCTGTCTCGCTGACAGTGCGCCGGTGCCGACCATGGTCTTCGACGAGGTCGACTCCGGGGTGGGGGGCAAGGCGGCCGTCGAGATCGGTCGGCGGCTGGCCCGGCTGGCCAGATCGGTGCAGGTCATCGTGGTCACCCACCTCCCACAGGTCGCCGCGTTCGCCGACCGGCACTACGTGGTCACCAAAAGTGACGGTGGTCTCGTCACGACAAGCGACGTCTCGGTGCTCGACGAGGCGGGACGGCGTACCGAGCTGTCAAGGATGCTGGCCGGTCTCGAGGGTTCCGAATCGGCGCTCGCCCACGCCGACGAGCTGGTCGGTCTGGCCCGGGCCGAGCGCGCCTCGTCCTGATCGCCAACGTCACCCTGCCCGCCACGCGCGAGAAGCCCGAGATCCCGCTAAGTCGCCGCGCACTTTGGCAGGATTGGCCCACGATGAAACTCTCCTCGTTGTACAGATCGCGCTCCCACGCACGCTCCGGAATCACGGGCGTCGGGCGCCTGGACCGCCGTACCCAAAACCTCGCCCGTCGGCTTCAACCCGGCGAGATCGCGGTCATCGACCACATCGACATCGACCGAGCAGCTGCCGTCGGCCTGGTCGAGGCCGGCGCGGCCGCGGTGATCAACCTGGCCCCCTCGATCTCCGGGCGCTACCCGAACCTCGGCCCGGACATCCTGGTGAAGGCCGGAGTCCCCCTTGTCGACGACGTGGGCGGCGAGTTGTTCATGGCGATCAACGACGGCGATCAGATCCGGATCGACGGCGACACGATCTACCACGGCGACAGCGTGGTGGCGACCGGTGTACGCCAGAGCAGGGAGTCGGTGACCGAGGCGCTGGAGCGGTCCAAGGCCGGCCTGCCGAGCCAGCTCGAGGCGTTCACGGCCAACGCGGTCGAGCACCTTCGCCGCGAGCGGGACCTGTTGCTCGAAGGCAAGGGCGTGCCCACCGTCACCACCCAGCTCTCCGGACGGCACGTGCTGGTGGTGCTGCGCGCGTTCGACTACAAGGCCGACCTGAAGTCGCTGAAGACCTACCTCAAGGAGAACTCGCCGATCCTGATCGGTGTCGACTCCGGCGCCGATGCCTTGCTCGAAGCAGGTCTTCGACCTGACCTCATCGTCGGCGACACCGAAGAAGTCACCGACGCTGCCTTGCGCTGCGGGGCGGAGATCGTCGCCCATGCCAGCCTCGATGGCCGGATCCGTGGCGCCGACCGGTTGGAGCGCCTCGGGGTCACCCACGCGACCTTCGCCTCCGGCGGCACCGGCCATGACATCGCGCTGCTGCTCGCGCACGCCAACGACGCCGCCCTCATCGTGCAGGTCGGAACCCCGTCCTCCTTGATCGAGCTCGTCGACAACGGCCGCTCGAGCATGGCCAGCGCCTTCTTGACCAAGGCCAGCGTCGGCTCGCGCGTCGTCGATGCGAAGGCGGTGGCTCAGCTCTACCGCACCCGACTCCGCGGGTGGGTCATGTTCCTCCTGGTGCTCTTGGCGATCGTCGTCGTGGTGGCGGCTATCGCCACCACCCCGGTCGGTCAAGACTGGTGGAGCCAGATCAAGGACTGGTGCTCCAACGGCTACGACTGGGTGCAGGGGCGGACCGGATGATGAGCCTGCGCCGCTACATCGGCGCCTTTCTGGTGGCGTGCGTGGCGCTGGCGGTCGGGATCGCGCTCGGCAACGGACCTCTGCAAGGGCAGTCGACGAAGAATGACGTCAAGACGCTCACTGGCCGCAATGCCGCTCTGGGCAACCAACTCAACGCAATGCGACGCGGCCAATTGTTGACCCAGGCGATCGACGCCAGGGTGGCACCCGGGCTCATGCGGAATCGTCTGGCCAACAAGTCGGTGGCAATCTTCGTGCTGCCGGGCGTCCCTGAGGCCACGGTCAAGGCCTTCCACAACGCCGTCACTCAGGCGGGCGGGGTCCCGGTCATCACGGCCCAGCTGAGCAGCAAGGTCGCAGACCCAGGGCAGAAGACCTACGTTTCGAGCGTGGCGGCCAACGCCTCCAAGGGTCTGCACGACTTGGGCAAGGTGTCGGCGGGGCAGTCCTACCAGGTGCTCGGCGCCCTGTTGGGGCGTGCCTACACCGGTCACGGGACCAGCCTGACCTTCGACAGCGAGGCCAGTCACATCGATGGCCAACTCCAGGGATCCAACCTGGTCAGCCTCGGCGGCACGCCGCCTCGCCGGGCCAGCCTGGCGATCCTGCTGTCGCGCGGCGACCACGGGACCGACGCCTACACCAAGGCCAGCCGGATCGTCGAAACAGCTCTCGTGCAGGGCTTGGCGGCCAGCTGTGACGGCACGGTCGTGGTGGCGCCACCGACCTCGAGCGAGCCCGGTGGGCTGATCCAGGCCCTGCAGGTGACCACCCCCTCGCCGGCTCATCTGGCGACGGTCGACGTCAGCCACTCAGCGGCGGCCTACGTCACCACCATCTACGCCTTGCTCGGCGCCGCAGCCGGAACGTCGGGACACTACGGCGTGGTGGCCGGCGCAGCCGCCCTCCCGCCGGGGCTTACCCCAGCGCGTCGCTAGTGGTCGTGACCACGATGGTCACGACCGCCTTTCGTCCAGGGTCTGCCGATCGACCGCGGAACCCAGGTCAGCCATCCTCGCCAGGCGTTGCGTTCTCATTCCGGCATGTCTGTTGATAGACTAGAAACCCGTGGACAGGCGGGACCTCCCGCCGCACATTCGATCCACGGGAGTGTGATTTGGCCGCCGTCATGCCGACCAAGCATCTATTCGTCACCGGGGGAGTCGCCTCCTCGCTAGGCAAGGGTCTCACTGCTTCTTCTCTCGGTCGCCTGCTGAAGTCCCGTGGTCTCCGGGTCACGATGCAAAAGCTCGACCCCTACCTCAACGTCGA
>JBOHDU010000029.1:0-1576 GCA_050700615.1 Nocardioidaceae bacterium | reverse complement strand
ATCGGCGACGAGGCCTGGGATGTCGACTACTTCCTGCACGAGAACCCAGAGCTCAAGCGGTTCGCGTTCGCCTGGATGACCGACTTCGTCGGTTGGCTGCCGATGCCCGCGGGCGGAGCGGCGGAGGCGGCGCTCGCCGCCGACTACAACGCTGAGATGATCGAGCAGCGCGCGCGCTATCGACGGTTGCGCGACAGGTCGATCTTCGTCGGCAACCCGGACGACATCGTCGACGCGTCATTGGGTCCCGGCCTGCCCGACATCCGGGAGTGGACCGAGGAGCACTTCGACTTCGCAGGCTACGTCACGGGCTTCACACCACCAGACGCCGCAGCACTGGCCCGCGCCCGCGCCCGTCTCGGGTACTCCTCCGACGACCTGCTGTGCATCGTCACAGTCGGTGGGTCCGCTGTCGGCCGCGCGCTGCTGCACCGGGTGATGGACGCCGTGCCGCTCGCGCGCCAACGCCTCCCTCAGCTCAAGTTCCTCATCGTGACCGGACCGCGCATCGACCCGGCGACCCTTCCGCGCCGGAGAGGTGCGAGGGTGCGTGGCTTCGTCCCTGACCTCTACCTGCACCTCGCGGCATGCGACGTGGCGGTCGTCCAGGGTGGCCTGACCACGTGCATGGAGCTGGCCGCGACGCAACGCCCGTTCCTGTATGTGCCGCTGCAGAACCATTTCGAGCAGAACTTCCACGTGCGTCACCGCCTCGACCGGTACGACGCCGGCCGCTGCACGCAGTACGAGGAGGCCTGCGATCCCGAGAGCCTCGCGGAGGCGATAGCCAAGGAGGTCGTCCGCGACGTCCGTTACCGTCCGGTGGAGACCGATGGCGCCGCACGCGCGGCGGCGATGCTCGCGGAGCTGCTCTGATGCGTGTCCTCGAGCCACGGATCTGCGACTTCGTGAACCGCGACGGCCTGCATGCGCACTACGAGGTGTACGGCGACGGCGACCCGACGGTGTTCCTGCTGATGCCGGACACGATCGTCCACTCGCGGGCCTGGAAAGCCCAGATACCCTTCCTGGCACGCAGCTTCCAGGTGGTCACCGTCGACCCGATCGGCAACGGGCTGTCGGACCGGCCGTCGTCATCCGCGCAATTCGACTTCGCCAACCTGCTCGACGACGCGTGGCATGTGCTCGACACCATCGGCGCCGAGCGGGCCGTGCTGGTCGGACTGTGCTCCGGGTGTGCCCAAGCGGTGATGATGGCCGCCGATCGTCCGGAACGCGTGCTCGGGGTCTTCGCCATAAATCCAGGCCTCGCGCTCACTCCGCCGGCGCCGCACAGGACTCGGTACGACTTCGAGGCGGTCCTCGAGACCGACGAGGGGTGGGCGAAGCGGAACCGGCACTACTGGCTCCGCGACTGGCCGGGGTTCGCGCAGTTTTTCTTCGCCGAGATGTTCCCCGAACCGCACTCGACCAAGCAACTCGAGGACTGCGTGGCATGGGCGACCGAGACGACGCCCGAGGTCATGCTCCTCGATGTGGACTCCGAGCCCGACCCACGCTTGATAGGTGATGCCGCGATCGAGGCCTGCCGCCAGGTCGCCTGCCCGGTGTCCGT
>JBOHDU010000028.1:0-5414 GCA_050700615.1 Nocardioidaceae bacterium | reverse complement strand
GCTCCGCACGCCCTGCACCGCTGGGACGTCGGCATCGGTTACCGAGCTGACGCCACTGATGTGGTGGTGCTCGACGAAAGCGGCCAGCGCTTCCCGGGAGACGAGCGAGTCGCGGTCTTGCCGGCCGGGAGAGGTGTTGACCAGGTCGACGACCACCTGGAGTGCGTACTCCGTGTCATGACTGAACATCGTGGAACCAGCCTAGCCACCGCTCGCGAAGCCGACGGTCGACGAAGGTGACGGCCACAGACGGGCGAGTGCGTCGGGTCAGCCGAGAAGCTGAGCGACGACGTCGTCGAGGTCGACGTGGTTCTCCTCGTCGCCGATCGGCACGAGCTTCTCGGTGCTCCGCAAGAACTCACTGACGTCGTCGCTGCGGGCCTGCATGAGTGCCTCACCGTCGGGACTCGACAGCTCGATGATCGTGACGGCGTGACCGCGCGCGTCGAGGCATGGCCACACGTGTACGTCGCCGTCTCCGGTGGGGTCGAAGATTCCTGCCATCAGCAGGTCCCGGCCGAAGACCCAGCGCACCGTGCTCTCGCCGGTGCGGAACACCGCGGAGACCGCGTAGGGGTCGGTGGTTTCGTAGCGAAGCTCCGCCTCGAGGGGGGTGGCGGTACCGCTGGCGTCGATCAGCTCCAGCGTCAGCGCTCGGGTGACGGTCGCAGGTGCTGTGTCCATGGTGGGGTTGGCCCTTTCTTCAGCCGGTTCCATGGTGAAACGCACCGGTGGACGTTCTGTGACGCTAGTTTCGCAGAAGATTTGCCGACCGATGGCCGGGTGGTTGGGCCAAAAGGGACGATGTTGTGCATAACCCGTGCCCAGGTAGTCCGATTGTGTTAGCCGTCACCCGAACGGCCCATCCGGTTCCGGCCGTTCGGCGGCAGATCCACCGAGTCATGACGGCCGTTTCGGCTGCCGACACCGCGTGCGCTAGGGTATGTCGGCCGACCCACGATCGGCGCTCTCGGGCGATTGGCGCAGTGGTAGCGCGCTTCGTTCACACCGAAGAGGTCACTGGTTCGAACCCAGTATCGCCCACTCACGCCGACTCCCAGGCCTTGGGCGTCGTTGAGCGGCGGGACTATCGTCAAGTGGGAAAGCTCACCGGGGTCCACCGCGTGGGTCTGAGTCCAGCCGAGCGAACCGGGAGATGGACATGGAGCACGCGCGGGCGCAGGCGCTCCTCGACGACGAACGGCGCAGGGTGGAAGGATTGCTCGCGGACGCCAACCTCGCACGTGATCGTGACTCGGCGGCACAGGCCGACACAGGGAACTACGCCGACCGCGCCGAGCCGCTCGTCGAGGAAGGCCTCGACCAGGCACTCGCCACCAGCCTCCAGCAGCGGCTCGAGGCGCTGGAGAGAGCACAGCAGCGCTTGGACAACGGCACGTTCGGCAGGTCGACTCTCAGCTCCCTCCCCATTCCTGACGAGCGGCTCGAGGCGGATCCGGCCGCCGAGCTGACGGTCGAGGAAGCGGCTCGGCGTGGCTCACCTGGGCGCCCCGCTTGACAGGTCGCCTTCCCTCAGCGCGATCGTCTCCACCTTGTTGCGGTTCCTGGTGGTCTTCTCGCGGGCTGGGCGCGCCCGTCAACCGGCCGCTGGGCCTGAAGGAAGCCGCTATGGTCGCCGGTGCAGCAGCAGCGGAAGCAACGGGCCGGCCCCAGCCTCGCGAAGCTTGGCAGCGGCGATCGTGATCGGCCATAGGGACGCCGAGGCGTCGACCAGCAAGAGCACCGCACGGCCGTTCACCGATGCTGCCAACCCCGCGGTGACCTCGAGCGAGTCACGCCACCACGCAGCCTCAGCGCCTGAGCCCTGATCCGAGAAGTCCGGCGGCTCCGACGTGACCTCGAAGTCGGCACGCTCGAGCCGGCCCGCCGAAGCGAGGTGACCGGCTACCTCCAGTACCAGCTGTCGATGACCGGAACTCGCCAACCCGACCACCACCTGCGGTCGAGCCGGCCACTCGTGCCGCCACTCGCTCAGCAGCCGTACGCAGCCGTCCTTGAGCTCGTCGGGCGCCGGACCCGCATTGGCGAAGGCGACCTGCACGATCTCACGCCACTCCGGCGCGTCTGCGAAGATCAGCGTGCGCCCGACCTCGGCCGACAGCTCGGCCGGGATCCGGCCGCGCGAACCGAACTGACCGCCCGGCCACATCTTCCTGGGCTCGAGGCGATGGGTGTCGCCGCGCAGCAGCCCGGTGACCGTCTCGACGGTCTGTGCCGAGGGCCTGGCGGTCAGCGGCTCCGGCAGGCCTTGGAGACAGACAGAGCAGCGGCCACAGGGCGCGGCGGTTGGGTCGTCGAGTGACTCTTGCAGCAGCTGCATCAGACAGCGCTCGCCGGCGGCGTACGCACGCATGAGCATCGCCTCGCGGCGTCGGGTCGCGACGATGCCGTCGTAGTGCTCCGCATCGAACGCCCACGGCCGACCGGTGCGAAGCCACCCCCTGTCGACGCGTTCGACCGCGCCGTGCACCGCAAGCTGCTTCAGGATCAGCTCGACCTTGCCGCGGCGGATTCCCGTCTCGGCCTCGAGCGCCGGCACGCTCGCCGGGTGGTCCGCGCCGGACGGCAGGGTGTCGAGGACCCGGTGCACGAGGCGGGGATCCGGGATCGTCGCGGTGGCGAAGTAGTCCCACACGCCGTCGTCGGCTTCGGATGGCAGCAACGTCACCAGGGCGTGATCGATGCCTCGCCCTGCACGGCCCACCTGTTGGTAGTACGACACGGGCGACGGTGGCGACCCGACGTGCACGATGAAGCCGAGGTCGGGCTTGTCGAAGCCCATGCCCAGCGCCGACGTGGACACCAGCACCTTGAGGTGGTTGTCACGCAGGGCGTCCTCGAGCCGCTCGCGCTCGGCGGGATCGAGGCCACCGGTGTAGGCGGCGACGGGTACGTCATCACCGTGCACGGTCGAAACCACGCCCGCGAGCCGCTCGGCGTCGGCCACGGTCAGCGTGTAGACGATCCCCGATCCCGGCAGCGCCGGAAGGTGGTCGACAACCCAGGCATAACGCTCGAGCGGGCTCATCGGCGCCACCACCGTCAGCTGGAGACTGCTGCGCGCCAACGGCCCTCGGAGCACGAGCGTCGCATCGCCGAGCTGGTGGGCCACGTCGGTCGTCACCCGGTCGTTGGCGGTCGCGGTGGTGGCCAGCACCGGTGTGTCGGGATTGAGCTGACGCAGCACGTCGGAGATCCGCCGATAGTCGGGCCGAAAGTCGTGCCCCCAATCGGACACCGCGTGCGCCTCGTCGATCACGAGCAGCCCGATGCGCCCGGCGAGGGTGTCGAGCACCCGGCGCCCGAACCCAGGGTTGGCCAACCGCTCGGGTGAGACCAGCAGCACGTCGACGTCGCCGGCTAGCAGCTCGGCTTCGATGACCGCCCACTCGTCGACGTTGGAGGAGTTCAGCGTGCGGGCCTGGAGCCCCGCCTTCACCGCGGCCGCGATCTGGTCACGCATCAGCGACAGCAGCGGCGACACGACCAGCGTCGGTCCCGCCCCCTCGGCACGGCGGATCGCTGTTGCTGCCCAGTACACCGCCGACTTGCCCCAGCCGGTGGCCTGGACCACGAGGACCCGCGCCCGGGGCTGGACGAGAGCCGCCACTGCGCGCTCCTGGTCGGGTCGCAGGGTCTCCTGACTCCCGGCCAGGGCCCGGATCACTCCCGTGGCAAGGGTGCGGTGGGGTGCAGTCAGGCCCTCCGATGCGCTCTCGACCATGCCGTCGACGGTAGCGGCCGCCACCACCAACCGGCTCGCCGCGTGGCCGCACCGTGGACGTTCGCCAGAGGTGGTGGGAGCCGGGCTGCCGTGCAGGGTGCCGGCCAGGCGCCGGGCGGGAGAGACTGGTCAGATGCCGGAGGAGCAGGACACCGCCTGGGTGCTGCACGTCGACCTCGACGAGTTCATCGCCGCGGTCGAGGTGCTGCGCCACCCCGAGTTGTCAGGCGTGCCCGTTGTCGTCGGTGGACGCGGCGATCCGACCCAGCGGGGCGTCGTGTCGACGGCCTCGTACGCAGCGAGGGAGTTCGGCGTCGGCTCGGGTATGCCCCTGCGCACGGCCGCACGCAAGTGCCCCCAGGCGGTCTTCCTCCCCGTCGACGGGCCGGCGTACGAGGAGGCATCCCGGCAGGTGATGGACGTGCTTCGCTCATTCGGGCATGTCCTGGAGGTGATGGGCTGGGACGAGGCGTTCCTTGCCGTGCGGACGGCGGACCCGCGGGGCTCGGCAAAGCGGGTCCAGACAGCCGTGCTCGAGCGAACCGGACTGCACTGCTCGGTGGGGATCGGGGACAACAAGCTCCGGGCGAAGATCGCCACCGGCTTCGGGAAGCCGCGCGGGACCTTCGTGCTGACCGACGCGAACTGGTTCCCCGTCATGGCCGATCGTCCGACTGATGCGCTGTGGGGTATCGGCCGCAAGACGGCCAAACGGCTTGGGACCCTTGGCCTCACGACCGTGGGGCAGCTCGCCCTGGCCGACCCGCACGAGCTGGCCGACCGCCTGGGTCCGACGATGGGTCCGTGGTATCGGCGGCTGGCCCGCGGCATCGATACCTCGCCAGTCGACGGCACGCCCTACGTCGCGCGCGGCCACAGTAGAGAGACGACGTTCCAGCAGGACCTGAGTGTGTGGGACGACGTGGTAGCCGAGCTTCGGCGGCTTTCCGAGCAGGTCACGGCGGACCTTCGGACAGCGGGCCGTCCTGCGGTGCGCGTGGCGATCAAGGTCCGCTACACGCCGTTCGAGACCCGCACCCGAAGCCTAACGCTGGGCAGCCCGACGAGCGATCCAGCCGAGATCGCTCTTGCCGTGACCGAGCTCGCCACCAGGCTGGACTCATCCCGAGCGGTCCGATTGCTGGGGGTTCGGCTCGAGTTGGCTTCCGCCGCCGACGAGGCACCGAAACCGTGAACTGGTGTGCGTCTTGCGAGTTCGCTCAGCCCGGATCGACCGATGGCCGGCGTCGTGAGCGTCGCTAGGTGGGTGTGATGGCAAGGCTCCGGCGCGGAGGCAGACCGGACGTCCTGCGGAGCACTGACCGGTGCACGGAGTCAGGGAGACGACGTCGAGCGGTCGGACTCGAGCCGGCGAACGCGCTCGCACAGCGTCTTGAGCATCAACCTCGCGACGTCCGGGTTGTCGGCCATCACCGGCCCGAAAGCGAGCGCGGACAAGGCGTAGGTCTTGAGCCCGTCAGCCCCGGCCACGAGCGTCGCCGACCTCGGGGCGCCGTCGATCAGTGAGATCTCGCCGAAGTAGTCGCCCGGTCGCAGGGTGCCCTTGGGCTGGCCGCTGACGGTGACGTCGGCGCTTCCCTCGAGGATCACCTGCAGCCCCGCATCGGGAGCACCCTGCCGGACTACGGTGGCATTCGGGGTGCTGGTC
>JBOHDU010000027.1:0-2776 GCA_050700615.1 Nocardioidaceae bacterium | reverse complement strand
GCCCGGACCTGCTGGCCGGCCGCCACCGGGGCCACCTCTGCCCCGGGTCGTGGGTCCGCCGAGCCCACTGGACTTCGGCATCATCGCCGGGTTGGGACGGGGTGCCCCGGGGACTCCACCGGGGCGTGTCCCGCGACCGTCGCTGGGACGGTCGACTCGCTCGCCGGGGCGGCCCGGCTGTCCGGGACGACCCTGGCCGGAGCGACGCGACTGCATGCCCTGGGTGGACGAGAACGGGTTGTTGCCCGGTCGGGGACCCGCAGGCTTCGGCGCGCGGGGCACGGCGCCGGATGGGAGCGTGGTCGACGTGCCGCCCGCGGCGGCAGGAGCCTCGGGCTCCACGCCGTTGGAGGCGGCGGGCAGGTCGGCCGCGGTAGGCGGCTCCACCGGCTGAGCCGGCGCGGGCTGCGCGTTGACTGCCGGGGCCGAGGGTGCCGGGGCGGCCACCGCCGCCGGAACCTCCGCCGCGGGGCCGACGTCGTCTGCCGGACTCGCCGGCTCGGGTGCTTCGGTCGGGCTGGCAGCCGCCTTCTTGGTCGGCTTCTTGGCCGCCTTCTTCGCGGCGGCGGCTTTCCACTCCTCGCCGTGAAGGTCGGCAAGGCGTTTGGCGACCGGCGCTTCTACGGTCGAGGAGGCCGACTTGACGAACTCCCCCATGTCTTTGAGCGCGACAAGGACATCCTTGCTCGGCACTCCGAACTCCTTGGCGAGTTCGTGGACTCTGGCTTTAGCCACTGTTCTCCTTCTTGGGCGGTCCGAACCCAAGAGGGCGCAGACCGTTAGCTGGTGGGCGTGCTCATCGCATGAGTCTCATCGAGATGTCATGAGCCACTGCTCCGCTTTCTGGTCGGTCTAGCCAGCCGTTGCTGACCAGTCTCGGACTCGGATGAGTCCGGATACTCTGGCTTGTGTGCCTCGAGCCACACCCGCAGCGCGCTGGAATCACTTGGTCCCTCAAGCCGAAGGGCTCGGGAGAACGCGTGACGTCGCTCGGCAAGATCGAAGCACGCGACCACAGGGTGCAGATGCGCCCCGCGACCGGGCAACGTGCCACGGTCATCGGGAACGACGCGCCGAATCGGCCCGTCGATCTGCGCGACGACACGCAGCAAGTCAGACTTCGCCGCCCGCTCCCGACAGCCCACACAGGTGCGGACGGGAGGCACGCGGTTCATCAGGACGACAGTCTACCGGCTCCGCGGACCTGCCCGCGACACACCCTGAACAGGTCAGGACTCTGCCCCGGTGGCGGGCGTCAGCTCGGGGGGTGCCTCCTCGTCGGAGCGGATGTCGATCCGCCACCCGGTCATCCGGGCAGCCAGCCGCGCGTTCTGCCCTTCCTTTCCGATCGCCAGCGACAGCTGGTAGTCGGGTACGACGACCCTGGCCGACCGGTTGACCTCGTCGACGATCTCGACCGATGCCACCCGAGCAGGTGACAGGGCATGCCGAATCATCTCCGCCGGGTCCTCCGACCAGTCGACGATGTCGATCTTCTCGCCGTGCAGCTCGGTCATCACGTTGCGCACCCGCTGGCCCATCGGGCCGATACAGGCACCCTTGGCGTTGACCCCCTCGACGGTGGTACGGACGGCGACCTTCGTGCGATGCCCCGCCTCCCGGGCGATGCTGCAGATCTCGACGGTGCCGTCCCCGACTTCAGGCACCTCGAGGGCGAACAGCTTCTTCACCAGGTTCGGGTGGGAACGCGACACCATGACCTGCGGCCCCTTGGCTCCCTTGCGGACCGAGATCACCAAACATCGAATCCGCTGCCCGTGGTCATAGCGCTCACCCGGAACGCGCTCGGCCGCGGGCAGCACGGCCTCGATCTTCCCGAGGTCCACCAGCACCATCGCCGGGTCACGCCCCTGCTGCACGACGCCCGACACCACGTCCCCCTCTCGGCCGGAGAACTCCCCGAACCGAAGGTCGTCCTCCGCGTCACGCAGGCGCTGCAGAATGACCTGCTTCGCGGTGGTGGCGGCGATCCGTCCGAATCCTTCGGGCGTGTCCTCCCATTCACGGACGACCTCGCCCTCCTCGTCCCGTTCACGGGCCCACACGGTCACGTGCCCGGACTTGCGGTCAAGCTCGGCGCGGGCATCGTCTCGGGCGCCCGGAGTGCGGTGGTAGGCGACCAGGAGTGCCTGCTCTATGGCGTCGACCAGCACGTCGAACGAGATCTCCCGCTCCCGCTCGAGCGAGCGAAGCGCCGCCATGTCGATATCCATAGGTCACCCCCCTTCGTTGCTTCTCGCGCGGTTGAACTCGACCTCGACCCGAGCAGTCACGACCTGGGCCAGGGGCAGCACCGTCGGCTCACCTTCGACGTCGAGGGTGGTTCGGTCGTCAGTGACCTCGACGATCCGCCCCGTGACATCATGACCGGCTGCCGTCGTGACCTTGACCAGACGCCCCACGTTGCGGCGCCAGTGTCGCGGAAGGGTGAGAGGCCGGTCGATGCCCGGCGAGGTGACCTCGAGCGTATAGGGGTTCTCACCCAACACGTCGTGCCTGTCTAGCTCGGAGTTGACCAGCTGGGTTGCGTCGGCGATCTCGTCGAGAGTGATGCCCCCATCTCGATCGACCAGGACGCGGACGAGCCGACGCCGGCCGGCGGCCGAGATCTCGACGTCCTCGAGGTCGAGCCCACTCCTGGCCAACGGTTGCTGCAACACCTCGAGGAGTTCCTGACGGGGCTGGTGACCTGGCACGCGCAGTCCTCTCCTGTTGTGTTGTCCCGCTGCCGCCCAGCCTAGCGAAACCTGGGACT
>JBOHDU010000026.1:0-2242 GCA_050700615.1 Nocardioidaceae bacterium | reverse complement strand
TCACGTCGGCGCCGAGGTCGGCAAGCACCATGGCGGCGTGCGGCACCGGGCCGATGGCGGGCAGCGTCAGCACGCGCAGGCCGGTCAACGGGCCAGGCATCGGGATCCCGTCTGATCGCGTGCGCAGAACACAAGCAGCGGTGGCTCGCCGTGGAGCGAATGCGAGCACCGTGCCCGCCAACGCTTGCCGGGTCGTGAGTCATCGTCCGAGCGCTGCACGAGGTGGCTGGTGGCTGGCACACGAGCGAGGTGGGACCCATGGTCAAGCACACGACACCCCCGCGGCACCCCGATCGGGGTGGCGGCGGGGGTGAGGCGGTGGTCGTCAGCCCTGCTTGGTCTCGGCAAAGATCTTGGCGATCTCGTCGATCTTGGCCAGAAGCTCATCGGCCGTGGCGGCGTCCATGGAGCCCTTCGTCCCGCTGGCGCCCGCGAGTTTGGTCGCTTCGTTGAAGAGGGTGTGCAACTGCGGGTACTTCTCAAAGTGCGGGGCCTTGAAGTAGTCGGTCCACAACACCCACAGGTGGTGCTTGACCAGCTCGGACCTCTGCTCCTTGATGATGATGGCTCGGGTGCGGAAGTCGGGATCGTCGTTGTCGGCGAGCTTCCCGATGATGGCTTTGATGGACTCGGCCTCGATCCGTGCCTGGGCCGGGTCGTAGACCCCGCACGGCAGGTCGCAGTGGGCGGAGACGTCGATCGTGCGTGCAAACAAGCGAGCCAGCATCGCCAGTCCTCTCTGTTGAAGATCCTTGGTCTCGGGGGTTCCCTCGTGGCGTTCGCCCTCGAGACTGCCTGTGTTGCCAGACTATGGCTTCGACAGTACCCAGGAGCGAGAGGGGCAATCGGTGGCGGTCCCGCGGTTCGGCCTTGCTGTTGTCAAGGGCCGGTCGATGGAGCCGACGTTGCGCACTGGAGACGTCCTGTTGGTGCGTTATGCGGCACGTCCGCGGCTCGGCCGGCTGGCCGTAGTCCGGCTCCCTGGGCGTCCGCTCGCGGTCAAGCGGGTGACCCGGCGGGTCGACGGCGGATGGTGGGTCGAGCGCGACAACCATCGTGAGGGCGTGGACTCCTGGCTGGTCGGTGCGATCCCCGATGCCGACATCGTGGCCGGGGTTGTGCTCCGGCTGTGGCCGTGGCGCGTCGTACGCCCCCGGCGGCGGTGAGCCGTCAGTTGTTTCCGTGCGAGCGGTCGGTTGTTTTCGTGCGAGCGGTCAGTTGTTTTCGTGCGAGCGGTCGGTTGTTGCCGGGTCGAGGGCTGCTTGAGCCCTCGATCGGTCCCCACGGCGGCGGCTGCACCGACAGGCGGAGTGACTCGATAGGGTCCCCGTATGTTCGCTGTTTACGCCGAGACAACCAACGACGACGATCCTCTCGAAGGCCTACGGCTCGGCGAACGTCCCGACCCTGCGTCGCGTGATGGATGGACGACGATAGACGTCATGGCGGCAGCCCTCAACCGGCATGACGTCTGGTCGTTGCAAGGCGTCGGCTTGGCCGAGGACCGGCTCCCCATGATCCTCGGGTGCGATGCAGCCGGTGTCGATGAAGCCGGCAACGACGTCGTCGTACATGCGGTGATCAGCGATCCGACCTGGTTGGGCGACGAGACGCTGGACCCCAAGAGATCGCTGTTGTCGGAGCGCTACCAGGGCACCTTCGCAGAGCGGGTCGCGGTGCCGTCGTGCAATGTCTTGCCCAAGCCCGAGTCACTGTCGTTCGCGGAAGCCGCCTGCCTCCCGACAGCCTGGTTGACGGCCTACCGGATGTTGTTCACGCAATCCGGGCTGCGACCCGGCGACAGCGTCCTGGTGCAGGGTGCCGGTGGTGGTGTGGCAACCGCCTTGGTGACCCTTGCCCGTGGAGCCGGCCTGCGCGTCTTTGTTACCAGTCGTGACGCGACCAAGCGCGAGCGAGCTCTCGAGCTTGGTGCGCATGAGGCGCTCGAAACTGGTGCCCGGCTGCCGCAGCGCGTCGATGCAGTGATGGAGACGGTGGGCGCGGCGACCTGGAACCACTCGTTGAAGGCGTTGCGCCCCGGCGGCACCGTCGTCATCAGTGGCGCCACATCGGGCCCGAACCCGGAGCTGACCGAGCTGAACCGCATCTTCTTTCTGCAACTGCGCGTGCACGGGTCGACGATGGGCACCCGGGACGAGTTGCGTGCTCTCATCAACCTTCTCGACGTTACTGGTGCACGTCCGGTGATCGACAAGGTCCTTCCGCTCGACCAGGCTCGGGA
>JBOHDU010000025.1:0-3388 GCA_050700615.1 Nocardioidaceae bacterium | reverse complement strand
TGAAAGGGGCGCCCATCGGGTCGGCTGACCGGGCTTGCCCGCAGCCAGCCGAACTCGCCACCCGGATCGGGGCGTCCCGCAGCTGGTGGAGGGTGGCGAGGGCTTGACAGCCGTAGCTAATCATATTAGCTTATTGGCTATGACTAGTAGCAACGCGGATCGCGATGCCGACCGCAACCCTGCCAAGACTCTCTACCTACCGCGACCCGAGGGCCGCATCGCCTACGACGTCAGCGGCTCGGGGCCGCTGATCGTCTGCATCCCCGGAATGGGAGACATCCGGTCGACTTTCCGCCACCTCGTCCCGGCGCTCGAGGCGGCGGGCAACCGGGTCGCCACCATGGACCTGCGCGGACATGGAGACAGCGACATCACGTTCTCGTCGTACGACGACAACGCCCTCGCCGACGACATCCGCGCCCTCATCGCCGAGCTTGGCGAGCCGGCGGTCCTCGTCGGCAGCTCGATGGGAGCCGCCAGCGCGATCATTGCTGCCGCCGCCGCGCCCGATCAGGTCCGCGGGCTCGTCCTTCTCGGGCCGTGGGCCCGCGAGCCCGACATCGGCCTCGGAGCGCGTGCCCTCACCCGGGTCGCGATGGCCCCGTTGTGGGCGAGATTCGTGTGGAAGGCCTACCAGAGCAAGCTGTACCCCGGCACGAAGCCGGACGACTTCGAGCAGCATCGCGACGCCATCGTCGCGTCGCTCAAGCGACCCGGCTACGCCAAGGCGTTCAGCGTCACCACGCACAGCACGCACGAACCGGCCGAAGCCGCCATCGGCTCGGTGAAGGCACCGGCTCTGGTCGTGATGGGCGAGCGGGACCCCGACTTCCCCGATCCTGCTGCCGAAGCGAAGTGGATCGGTCAGCGGCTCGACGCCAGGGGCGTGATGGTCCGAGAGGCGGGACACTACCCACATGGGCATCGGCCCGAGATCGTGATACCAACCGTCGTCGGGTTCGTGACGACGATCAATGCCGATGCCTAGAGCGGGTCTCAATCGGGCGAGGGTCGTCGCCGCGGCGGCCCTGCTCGCCGACGAGGTGGGCTTCGACCGACTGACTCTTGCCGCTCTGGCCAAGCGACTCGGAGTGCAGCTGCCCAGCCTCTACAAGCATGTAGCCGGGTTGGCCGCGCTCCGGCAACAGCTCTCGGTGCGGGCCAAGCTCGAGCTCGCCGACGTGCTCGCCCGAGCCACGGTCGGCAAGGCCCGTGGCGACGCGCTGCGCGCGCTCGGTGTCACGCTCAGAGGTTGGGCGGCGGATCACCCCGGCGCGTACGCGGCATCGCTGCAGGCTCCGTCACCGGGCGACGCGGACGACGTCGCCGCTAGCGAGGCGGCGATCAAGGTCGTCTACGACGTGCTCGAAGGCTATGCGCTCGATGAGGACACCCGCATCGACGCCACTCGGAGCCTGCGGGCCGCCCTCGACGGCTTCGCCGCGCTCGAGCAGCGCGGAGCATTCGCGCTGACGCGGCCGGTGGACGCCAGCTTCGGCTGGCTGCTCGACAGCCTCGACCTCGCGCTGTCCTCACCACCCGTTCGGGGCTAGTGATCACCAGGAGGTCGGCTGCGGCCGCCCCTCTTCGTAGCCGGCCGCACTTTGCACTCCGACGACGGCCCGCTCGTGGAAGTCGGCGATGGCGTGCGCGCCGGCGTAGGTGAACGAGCTGCGGACGCCCGCCATGATGGAGTCGAGCAGGTCCTCGACGCCGGGCCGGCTCGGATCGAGGTACATCTTCGACGCGGAGATTCCCTCCTCGAACATCGCGGCCCGGGCCCGATCGAACGCCGACCGCTCCCTGGTGCGGTTGCGGACCGCCCGCGAGGAGGCCATCCCGTAGCTCTCCTTGTAAAGCCGGCCGTCGGCATCGCGGGACAGATCGCCGGCGCTTTCGTAGGTGCCGGCGAACCAGGAACCGATCATCACGCTTGCCGCACCGGCGGCCAACGCCAGGGCGACGTCACGCGGGTACCGGACACCGCCGTCGGCCCACACGGACGCACCCGATGCGCCTGCTGCGGAAGCACAGTCGAGCACGGCAGAAAACTGAGGTCGACCAACGCCCGTCATCATCCGGGTCGTGCACATCGCACCCGGCCCCACCCCGACCTTGACGATGTCGGCACCGGAGGACACCAGGTCGCGCGTGCCAGCGGCAGACACCACGTTGCCAGCCGCGATCGGGATGCGAACCCCGGTCTCGGCCTCGTGCTTGTCGCGAGCGGTGACCACCAATGGCAGCGAGTCGAGCATCTTCTCCTGATGACCGTGCGCCGTGTCGACGACGATCACGTCGGCTCCACCGGCGAGCAGGGCAGCCGCTTTGGCAGCGACGTCGCCGTTCACCCCGAGCGCCGCACCCACCATGAGCCTGCCGTCACGATCGAGGGCGGGCTGGTAGATCGCCGAGCGCAGGATGCCCTTGCGGGTTAGTACGCCGAGCATCTGGTCGCCATCGAGCACCGGGGCCACATCGAGGTGATGGGTCGACAAGGTTTCGAACGCCTCGTAGAGATCCTGGTCCTGGGTCACGGCGACCAGGTCGGTGGTCATGACGTCGGCGACGCTGGTGAAACGGTCGACCTCGACGCAGTCCCGCTCGGTGACGATGCCGACCGGGCGCCCTTGGTCGACGACCACCGCAGCGCCGTGTGCGCGTTTGCCCAGGAGCGACAGCGCGTGTGCGACGACCGCGTCAGGCGTCACCGTGATCGCAGTCTCGAACACCGGATGCCGGCCCTTCACCCAGGCCACGACCTGTCCGATGACGTCGATCGGGATGTCCTGGGGCAGCACGGCGAGGCCGCCACGGCGCGCGACGGTCTCGGCCATCCGGCGGCCGGAGATCGCGGTCATGTTGGCGACCACGACCGGAGTCGTCGTACCGACACCGTCTGGCGTGGTGAGGTCGACGTCCAGCCGCGACGACACCGCCGATCGCGACGGCACCATGAAGACGTCGGAGTAGGTCAGGTCGTAGGGCGGGGTGACATCGTTGAGGAACTTCACGACGACAAAGCCTAGCCGGGCTGAGTCAGCCGGCCATCGCCTTCTGCAGGTTGTCGTCGAGCGCGCCGAGGAAGGCCTCGGTGGTCAGGAAGGGCTGGTCGGGCCCGATGAGCATGGCCAGGTCCTTGGTCATCTTCCCTTGCTCGACCGTTTGTACACAGACGCGTTCGACGGTCTCGGCGAACTCGGCGACCGCGGGGGTCCCGTCGAGCTTGCCGCGATGCTCCAGCGCCCTCGTCCAGGCGAAGATCGAGGCGATCGGGTTGGTTGACGTGGGCTTGCCCTGCTGGTGCTGGCGGAAGTGACGAGTGACCGTGCCGTGTGCCGCCTCGGCCTCGACCTTGCCGTCGGAGGTCATCAGCACGCTGGTCATC
>JBOHDU010000024.1:0-5663 GCA_050700615.1 Nocardioidaceae bacterium | reverse complement strand
GGGGTATCTGCTCAACGGCCAGAAGACGTTCATCACCAACGGCATCAACGCCGACCTGGTGGTCGTCGTGGCGAAAACCACCCGAAACGGGCACCAGGAGATCTCGTTGCTGGTGGTCGAGCGCGACATGCCGGGGTTCACCCGTGGCCGCAACCTGGACAAGATCGGTCTGAAGGCACAAGACACGGCCGAGCTCTTCTTCGACGATGTCCGGGTGCCCGCGACCAACGTGCTGGGCGAGGAGGGGCGCGGCTTCGGCTATCTGATGGACAACCTGCCCCAGGAGCGGCTGTGCATCGCGGTCACTGCGGCTCAGTCGTGCTCGTCGGTGCTCGATCTGACCCTGGCCTACTGCCGAGAGAGGGCCGCGTTCGGCCGGTCCATCGGCAGTTTCCAGGCGATCGGATTCACCCTCGCCGAGCTTGCCACCGAGGCTGACGTGGTTCGCGCGTACGTCGACCGATGCATCGCCGAGCACGTCGATGGCGGCTTGGGCCCGGTGGACGCGGCCAAGGTGAAGTGGTGGTCCACCGAGCTGCAGAAGAAAGTCGTGGACTCGTGCCTGCAGCTCTTCGGCGGCTACGGCTACATGAGCGAGTATCCGATCGCCCGGGCGTTTCTCGATGCGCGGGTGCAGACGATCTACGGAGGCACCACGGAGATCATGAAGGAGATCGTGGCGCGGTCCCTCGAGCTGTGACGATGCCGTCCGGCACACGTTGACCCCGAGGTCCAGGCACGCACCTCGCTGCGTTGGAGGGGCCCGAACCCGTGCCGGCGACGACCTCCCCTCTCGGCCAGGCGTTGCACGCGCCTCTACCCGGGAACTGCGGCCGGAATCGTCGAGGCAGGACGCTAGCCGATGGTCACGTGACAGGCGGACTTCGCGTGCTGCGTGATGGTCTTGCCCGCAGTCTCCATCGAGTGGTTGGAGTCAAAGGTCTGCAGCTTCTTGCCGAGCGCCTGGAGCTTCGCGACCGAGACACCCGGGGGCATCTTGCCGCTGCTGAGGCTTTGCAGATCCTTGAGTGAGAGGCCGGCGTCGGCGAGATCCTTGGTGAGCTCGCCCATCTTGCCGTTGATCGTGCCCCAGGCGCTCTTCACGTTGGCGGGTGCCTGGGCGCCGAGCGTCTTGAAGTCGGAGATCGCCTTCTCCAGCTGACTGCCGCTGTTGGCGGCCGAGCCGAGATTGGACAGGGCCTTGAGGTCGCTGACGTCCTGCTTCAGGCTGGCGCAGTAGGCAGCCGTGCTGTTGCCGGACCCACCGGAGCTGCCGCATGCGGTCAACGAGGTCGCCAGCATCGCCACCGACGCAAGTGCTAGGGCCTTCTTCATGAGCGTCTCCCGAGTCGTCGGCGACCTGGTGCCGCCGCAGGCTCGAGCATCCCATACCGCAGGGTCAAGCCTCAAAGTCCTCGCCCGCCCGGGGAGTCGGGCCAGTCAGGTGGGCTTGGTCACCCTGGGTCGACAGGCGGCCGCCGGCGCCGACTATACTCGTGGGTAACTTAGCCCATGGAGCGAGGCGACCACGAGCATGGCGAACGAAGCATTCGTGTACGACGCGATCCGCACACCCCGGGGTCGGGGCAAGAAGACGGGCGCCCTGTACGAAGTGAAGCCGGTCAACCTGGTGGTCGGACTGATCGAGGAGCTCCGGCGACGGCTGCCCGGCCTCGACGAGAGCCGCATCGACGACGTCGTGCTGGGGTGCGTGACGCCGATCGGCGACCAGGGCGCCGACATCGCGAAGGTCTCGGCCATCGCAGCCGGGCTTCCCGACACGACCGGCGGGGTCCAGCTCAACCGGTTCTGCTCATCCGGGCTCGAGGCCGTCAACCAGGCCGCCCAGCGCATCCGCTCCGGTTGGGAGGACCTGATCCTTGCAGGCGGCGTGGAGTCGATGAGTCGGGTGCCCATGGCGTCCGACGGGGGCGCCTGGGCGATGGACCCGGAGACGGCGTTCGCCACGAACTTCGTGCCGCAGGGCATCGGCGCGGACCTGATCGCCACCATCGGGGGCTGGGGGCGGGGCGACGTCGACGGTTACGCCGCGGAGTCGCAGGCGCGTGCCGGCAAGGCTGAGGCAAACGGATACTTCGCCCGATCGGTCGTGCCGGTCCAGGACCGCAACGGTCTCACGATCCTCGATCATGAGGAGCTGATCCGCCTCGATACGACCGTTGAGAGCCTGGCGAGCCTCAAGCCCAGCTTCGCAGCCATCGGTGAGATGGGCGGGTTCGACTCGGTCGCCCTGGAGAAGTACCACTGGGTGGAGAAGATCGACCACGTTCACCACGCCGGGAACTCGTCGGGCATCGTCGACGGTGCGGCGCTGGTCGCGGTCGGCAGCCAGGCCATCGCCGACGACTTCGGGCTCCGACCGCGCGCCCGGATCGTCTCCACCGCGGTCAGCGGCTCGGACCCGCTGATCATGCTGACGGGTCCCGCGCCGGCAGCGCGTAAGGCGCTTGCCAAGGCCCATCTGACTGTCGACGACATCGACCTCTTCGAGATGAACGAGGCCTTCGCGGGCGTCGTGCTGCGCTTCATGTCCGACCTCGACCTGCCGGATAGCAGGGTGAACGTCAACGGTGGGGCGATCGCAATGGGACATCCGCTCGGCGCCACCGGTGCCATGCTTCTCGGCACCTTGATCGACGAGCTCGAGCGGCGTGAGCAGCGCTACGGCCTCGTCACGCTGTGCGTGGGCGGTGGCATGGGCGTCGCCACCATCGTCGAGCGTCTTTGACCCCAGCCGCTCCCCAACCGAATCGAGACAGCCATGAGCGACAGCACCCTCAGGTACGACATCGAAGCCGACGGCACCGTCGTCGTGACGATGGACGATCCGCACAGCGGCGTGAACACCATGAACGAGGCCTTCGTATCGTCGTTGCACGAGGTCGTCGACCGCTTGTACGCCGAGCGCGACCACATCACCGGCGTCGTGGTGACCTCGGCGAAGAAGACGTTCTTCGCCGGTGGCGACCTGGCAAGGATGATCACACTCACGCCCGACGACGCGGCCGCTGTGTTTGCCGAGATCGAAGGGGTGAAGGCCGACCTGCGTCGCCTCGAACGGCTTGGGAGGCCAGTCGTCGCGGCGATCAACGGCGCCGCGCTGGGCGGGGGGCTGGAGTTCGCTCTCGCCTGCCACCACCGCATCGCCTACAACGACGGGCACAGCGAGATCGGCCAACCCGAGGTGACGCTCGGGCTGTTGCCGGGAGCCGGCGGCGTGACGCGAGCGGTGCGCATGTTCGGCATCCAGGACGCCCTGATGAAGGTGCTTCTGCAGGGCCAGCGCAACAAGCCGGCCAAGGCAGCCGAGATTGGCCTCGTTGATGAGCTCGTCGACAGCGCGGACGAGCTCATGCCGGCAGCGCGGCGGTGGGTGCTCGAGCATCGTGACGATGCCGAGGCGTGCACCCAGCCCTGGGACCGGGAGGGCTACAAGATCCCCGGTGGCACGCCCGCCAGCCCCACACTGGCCCAGTTCCTTCCGGCCTTCCCGGCAAACCTGCGCAAGCAGCTCAAGGGCGCGGCCTACCCGGCGCCACGCGCCATCATGTCCGTGGCGGTCGAAGGGGCGCAGGTCGACTTCGAGACGGCCACCCGGATCGAGTCTCGCTACTTCGTCGACCTGGTGACCGGTCCGATCGCCAAGAACATGATCCAGGCGTTCTTCTTCGACCTGCAGGCGGTCAACGGCGGCGAGTCCCGCCCACAGGAGGTGCCTGAGCACCAAGCGCGCAAGGTTGCAGTTCTCGGCGCCGGCATGATGGGGGCGGGTATCGCCTACCAGTGCGCCAGGGCTGGGATGCACGTCGTCCTCAAGGACCTGTCGATGGAGGCCGCAGCCACGGGCAAGGCCCACTCCCAGGGCCTGCTCGACAAGCAGGTGGAGCGCGGGCGACTGAGCGCGGAGCGGCGCGACGAGATCCTCGCCCGGATCGCTCCGACCGCGGAGGTCGGCGACGTGTCGGGATGCGACCTCGTGATCGAGGCGGTGTTCGAGAGCGAGAACCTCAAGAACCAGGTCTTCGCCGAAGTCGAGGACTTCGTGGACCCCGATGCCCTCCTCTGTTCCAACACTTCGACCCTTCCCATCACCGGTCTTGCGAACGGACGCCGGCGTCCGGACAACTTCATCGGCTTGCACTTCTTCTCGCCGGTCGACAAGATGCCGCTGGTCGAGATCATCGTCGGTTCGCAAACCTCCGAGTCGACTCTTGCCAAGGCCTACGACGTCGTGCGTCAGATCAAGAAGACACCGATCGTCGTCAATGACAGCCGCGGCTTCTTCACGTCGCGAGTGTTCGGAACGCTGGTCATGGAGGGCGCGACGATGCTCGGCGAGGGGATCGACCCGGTCACGATCGAGCGGGCCGCAACGCAGATGGGGTTCCCAGCGCCACCCCTGGCGATGCTCGACGAAGTCACCCTGACGCTGCCGCAGAAGATTCGCGAGGCCGCGCGGGCGTCCACGGACGAGACCCAGCCCGGCGCCTTCGCCGACGGGGTCGGGATGCGCGTCGTCGACACGATGGTCGACACTTTCTCGCGCCGGGGCAAGGCGGGCGGCGCCGGCTTCTACGACTACCCGGCCGAAGCACCCAAGCGGCTCTGGCGCGGCCTGTGGGACAACTTCGTTGATCCGGCCAAGAACCCCGTCGACCAGGAGACGTTCCGAGATCTGCAGGAGCGGTTCACGTTCGTGATGTCGCTGGAGACGATCAAGTGTGTCGCAGAAGGGGTGCTGCGCACGACACCCGACGCCAACATCGGTTCGATCTTCGGGATCGGCTTTCCGCCGCTGTTCGGCGGAGCGCTCCAGTACGTGAACTGCTACCGGGCGGTCGACGGCCAGACAGGGGTTGCGGCTTTCGCGGGGCGAGCACGTGAGCTGGCGGCGGCATACGGCGAGCGCTTCACCCCACCTCCGCTCCTCGACGAGAAGGCGGCGGCAGCAGGCCGGTTCTGAGCCCCGGCACGGTCTGCGACGGCGCCACCCGGGATCGGCCGAACGGTGGATTTCCTGCCGATCTGACGGTGCATCCGCCTCACGCACGGCAAACTTGCTTTGGTGAGCCCTGCACTGACCCCCATCCTCACGACGCCCGCACGGACGATTGCCGCACCCGACTTCGAGGGAGCCTTGCCGTGAGCGCTCCGACGGCTGTCATCGGCGTGCGCGACCTGATCGTGCAGTTCGGCACCGTCAACGCCGTCAACGGGCTGGACCTGGCCGTGCCTGCCGGCGGCGCGACTGCGCTCGTAGGGCGCAACGGGGCCGGAAAGTCGACGACCATGCGGGTCCTTGCCGGCGTGATCCCGCCGACGGCCGGTGAGGTGACCGTTGCCGGGTTCGACGTTCGGCGGCATCCACTGGACGCCAAGCGAGCCAGCGGCTACTGCCCCGACGTGGGCGGGCTGGTGCCACGTGCGACCCCGTGGGAACACCTTCAGCTCGCGGCCCGGCTACGTCGGCTATCCGCCGGCTGGGAAGTCGACGCCCGCGACCTGCTGGAGCGATTCGAGCTCGGCGACGCCGCCAACCGCGTGACGTCGGGCTTCAGCCATGGCATGGGACGGCGGATGTCGGTCGTGCTCGCGTCCTTCCACCAGCCGGAGGTGCTGCTCCTTGACGAGCCTTTCGACGG
>JBOHDU010000023.1:0-6696 GCA_050700615.1 Nocardioidaceae bacterium | reverse complement strand
AGCGGGCACGACAACCGCTTCAGACGGCGCAGATGCTTGTCTCATGCCGCGTTCTGCAGCGGAGCGGGCCGAGATTACCGCCCGGTTGCTGGCGGCGATCGCCGACGAGACAGATGAGCATGAGCGCAAGTTGCTGCAAGATGAAGTTGTCGTCGTCAACATGAGTGTGGCACGCTCGGTGGCTGCCCGATACCGGGGGAGAGGCATCTCGAGTGACGACCTGTTCCAAGTTGCGTATGTGGGGCTGGTGATGGCGGCCCGTGGCTTTGATCCGGCCTATGAGAAGAACTTCCTCTCCTACGCCGTCCCGACGATCACCGGACACCTCAAGCGGCACTTCCGGGACCAGGCCTGGGCCGTCCGGCCACCGCGCCGGATCCAGGATCTGCAACCGCTGCTTACGCGGGCCGCCAACGAGCTCCTCCAGAAGCTGTCGGCGCGGCCGACGTCCAAGCAGCTCGCCAAGTACCTGGGTGTCAGCGACGAGGAGGTCGTGGAGGCGCTGACAGCGGGCGGCTGCTTCTCCCCAGCGTCGCTTGACGCGATGTTCGGGCACGAGGGTTGGGGTCTTTTCGGTGATCGCGATCCAGATCTGGAACGTGCCGAGGTGCGGATGATGCTGGCTCCCGCGGTCCGACGGCTGGGCGAGCGAGACAGGCTGATCCTGTGCTTGCGGTTCTTCTCGGGTTGGAGCCAGCAGCAGATCGGCGACGAGCTCGGCGTCACCCAGATGCAGGTCTCTCGCCTGTTGGCTCGGATCCTTGGCGAGCTTCGCGCGTCACTCAGTGAGCCGCACGAGTGGGAGCAGGGCTAGCCGCACCCCGGTGGGCTCAGAGCGACCAGCTAGCCGATCGCGGGATGGACGGAACCCGGCCGACGACCGGGTGACGCATCGGGTGATTGCGATCCTCAGGGCGGGGTAATGAGTGAGCATGCTCGCGTCGATGCCCGGGTATCGACAGGGCTAGGCCTCGATCTTGAACAGACAGGGTCGGGGCCGACTGTCGCCAGTGCGGGGCCTCCGTGTCTCGTTCGCAAGGTGGTGCGCCCCCATGGCCCCTCGACAGCAGACTGACACCGTTGCCCTCGCCGAGGTGGCCGATGAACGAACTACAGAAGATGACCGTGCGTGAGCTGATCTGCGAGTTGAGTCGAGTCGAGGACGCCCTGCGGCTGGCCCGCGTCCCGAAGCCGCTCGACGCTGTCAAGGACGTGCGCGCAGACTTGGCGAACGTGGACGCGCTGGCCGATCTGGCGGTCCTCGAGCAGCAGATCGTCCGCGAGCTCAGGCGGCGACGCGCCCTCGGGCCGCGGGCCGCCGGGGCCGGACTGACCGCAAGTGATGGCCCGGTGGATCCGCCGCTGCTGGCGTAGGCCTGGCGCACAACGCTGCGTGCGCGCCCGTATGTGCGAAGAGCTGATCCCGGTCAGCGTGGACGCAGGAGGAGTGATGACCAAACCGAAGGCGTGGACCCGGGGGGTGTGGATCCCGTCGCGAGTTGCGCGTCTGGTCGGCTGGTGCTTCCTGACCTGGGTGCTTCTCACCTGGACGGCCACCGTGGAGGTGCTGATCACCGGCATCGTGTTGTCGGTTGCCGTGGCCGTCACGCTGGCTCCCGTTGGGCGAGTCGTCCGGCCCTGGCGGCTGTCACAGCCAACGATCTTCGTCCAGGCCGTCATCCTCGCCGGCACCTCTTTGTGGCAGATAGTCCGTGCGAACGCCTCGCTCTCACGGCGGATCTGGAGTCCCCACCTGCCCTCGCGCACAGGCATGGTGATCGTGCCGACGCACGAGCGTGGCGATGGCGGGCTCGCCGCGATCGGTCTCATCACGTCGCTGGTCGTGGACAACCAGATTGTGGACGTCGACCGGGCCCGACATGAGCTGCAGTACCACTGCATCGACGTACCCGAGGGCGGTCGACGGGCGGCGTACGAGGCCATCAACGGACCACTGGAGCGCCGAGTCGCCAAGGTCGAGGGGCGCCCCGATGCCTGAGCTGTACATCCTGGTGAGCATTGCCGAGATCTCGATCGCATTCATCCTGCTCCTCCGTCTGGTCCGCGGGCCCTCGGTGTCCGATCGCGTCGTCGCTCTCAATGCGGTGTCGACCCAGGCGACGCTGTCGTTGCTGTTCTTCGCGGCCTTCGCCGACAGGTCGATCTATCTGGATGTCGCGCTCTGGATGGCGTCGTTCAGCTATCTCGGGACGCTGGTGTGGGCGCGACTGCTCGAACGGGAGCTGCTATGAGACTGCTGCTGGTGGCGGTGCTCGCGACGATCGGATTGGCGGCGTCGCTGTCCGGAGCGGTGGGCGTGATCCGGATGCCGGACCTCTATTCACGGATTCAATGCTCGTCCAAGACAATCGCGGTCGGCGCGCTGTCGGCACTGCTGGCGCTGGTCGTGGGGGAGGGGGCGATCACGCCATACGGGAGCCGCGCTCTCCTGGTGGCGTTCCTGCTTGTCGTCGTGAACCCCGCCGCCTCCCACGCGCTCGCGAAGGCTGCCTACAAGACCGGTCTCCCGCAGTGGAAGGTTAGCGTCGCCGACGAGCCCATGGAGCGCGAGTGACCCAGTTCTGGGTGCTCGACTATCTGTGCCTTGCGGCGCTCGTGCTCGGCTCATTGGTGGTGGTGTTCCTCCGGAACCTCCCAGGCGCCGTCATGGCCCTCTCCTTCGTGGGAACAGTGATGGGGCTGCTCTTCGTGGTGCTCGGCGCTCCAGACGATGCCCACGCCGAGGTGGTGGTGGGGGCCATCGCGCTTCCCGTGCTCTATCTCGTCGCGATCGGGAAGGTCCGCTCGAATGTGCCTGACCGTGGCGACCTGGGTGAGCCCGGCGAAGGCACGACAGCGCCCACCGAGTCGGATGGGCAGTCGTGAGCGGGCCAGGCTCACCGGCGCGGGAGCTGCACGACGACCAACTACGCCATCGCCCGCTCGTAGGCCTCGCCCTGTCGGCGGTGGTGGCTGCACTGCTCGTGGTCGCGGTCCTGGGCCTGCCGCGCGAGGATGCTCCACTGCCCCAGGTGGCCCGTCGTGCGATGACGCTCGCGTTGCCGTACTGGAAGACCACGGAGCCGGTCAGCGAGGTGGTGTATGGGGTGCGCGCGATGGACACCTTCGGGGAAACGTTCCTGTTGCTTGCCGCCGTCGTCGGCGTCGTGCTGCTCACGCGGCAGCGCGAACGGCGCCAGGGTTTCATGGGCGAGGAGCGAGCCGGACGGGAGGAACGCCGCGAGGACGATCCCGACGAGGCCCCCGACGCGCAGGAGCAGGCCGCTCGGCACGCGGAGGCCGAGGAGAGTGGGGATTCCGGGGAGGCCTCCGAGGGGAGGCGCGCCCCCTTGCGCCCGGCCCTTCAGAAGCCGGACTCGGAGCGCGTGGGGACGCCCGCGCCGGAGCAGGCGCGAGAGATGAGCGTCGTTGTGCGGGCCGCCGTACGGATCGTCTCGCCTCCTCTGGCGGTCGCCGGACTCTACCTCGTCGTGCAGGGCTACTCCCCGGGTGGCGGCTTCCCGGCCGGCGGGGTGGCGCTTGGTGTCGTCCTGCTGCTCTACGCCGCTTTCGGGTACCGGCGCATCTCCTCGGCTGTGCGGCCGTCGCGGCTGGAGCTGATCGAGTTGGTCGGAGCGCTCGCCATCATCGCCGTCGAGGTGCTCGGCCTCCTGCTGGCTGGGTCCTTCACCGCCAACTGGGCACCGCTGGCTCCGCAGCAGACCCTCCGCAGCGGCGGCGTCATGCAGCTGTTCTCGCTCAGCGAGTTCATCGAGGTCGGCACTGGGCTCACGATCGCCGTCTTCGCGCTGATGGCGATGGCGCACGACTGGGCGGACGACGAGCACGACCCGGTCGGTGACGAGCAGTGATCATCGCCAACTACCTCGTAGCCGCCGCCATGTTCACGTTGGGGATCTACACGATTCTCACGCGACGCAATCTGGTGAAGATCGTCATGGGGTTGTCACTGATGGAGGCTTCGACGTACGTGCTGTTGCTGTCGATGGCCTACCGGCGCGCCTCGACTGCGCCGGTCCTGCTCCATCCACCGGCCGGCATGACCGAGAGGCAGCTGGCCCGTGGCAACGTGGCCGACCCGATCCTGCAGAACTTCTGCCTCACGGCGATCGTCATCGGGGTCGCCGTCACGGCGGTCCTGCTCGCCACCGTGGTGCGGATAGCGCAGCACTACCGGACGCTGGACGCCGACCAGGTCCGGGCGATGCGCGGATGAGCACCGCCGCGTTAGCGTCGTTGCTGCCGTTGCCCGTGGTTTTCCCGATCACCGGTGCTGTCCTGGCGTTGTTGCTTTCCCGGCTCTCCAAGTCTGCGGCGCTCGTGGTGTCGCTCGTCGCGATGGCCGGCGCAACACTCGTGCTGGCACTCTTCGCGCCTCGGGTCTTCAGCGGCGACGTGATCTCCCACTACCTGGGCAACTGGGGCCCGGTGCACGGAACCGCGCTCGGTGTCGCGTTCGCCGCCGACGCGTTCGGCCTGACGTATGCGTTACTCGTCGCCGTGATCGGGATGGTGCTGCTGCTGTACACCATGTCGGAGCTGCGCGGACTCGGAGCACATGAGATGGGCGGGTACGCATGCCTCTTCCAGCTTCTGCTGGCTGCTCTGATCGGTTCCGCCCTGGCCGCCGACACCATCGACGTGTTCGTGTGGTTCGAGGTGGCGGCTCTGGCCAGCTATGGCCTCACCGGCTTCTTCCTCGAGCGCCCGATCGCCCTCGAAGCTGCGTTCAAGATCATGGTGCTGACCAACATCGCTGCCTTCTGTGTGTTCGTCGGCTCCTCCCTCATCTACTCCCGCCACGGTGCCCTGAACTTCGGGCAGGTGCACACAGCCCTGGCCGGTGACCTGCACGATGTTGATCTCGTCGCCCTTGGCCTGCTCGTCGCCGGGTTCGCCACCAAGGCTGGTCTGATGCCGTTCCACGGCTGGCTCGCCGACGCGCACACGGCCGCGCCCGGCCCCGTCTCGGCACTGTTCTCCGGGCTCATGGTCAACCTGGGAATCGTGGCGATCGTTCGGTTCATGTACGACGTCTACGACGCCACGAACGGCGCCCTCCCGATCTTGCTGACGGTCATGGGTGCCGTCTCCGCGGTGGTGGGTGCGGCGCTGGCACTAGCTCAGGACGATCTGAAGCGGCTGCTCGCCTACGACACCGTCTCGCAGATGGGGGTGTTGATGGTCGGCTTCGGGGTCGGCAGCACGTCTGCCGCGGCCGGGGCCACGTACCACCTGGTGGACCATGCCTTGTTCAAGACACTTCTCTTCCTGAGCGCCGGTGCGATCGTGCACGCGACCGGGATGACGAAGCTGTCGCAGATGGGCGGGCTGGCCCACCACCGGCCGGGGATCACGGTCGCCTTCCTGGTCGGCGCCGCGGCGATCGCCGGTGTGCCGCCGCTCAACGGCTATGTGTCACTCGGCCTGATTCACGACGCCCTTCTCTCCGGGCATCCGGCCACATTCGCGGTGATGATCCTGGCGCAGGTGCTGACAGTCGCGGCCCTGGCTAGAGCGACGTACCTGGCGTTCTTCCGCAGGCGTGATGACGACTACGACTCGTTTGAGCGCTTGCGGCCGGGCATGATCGTCTCGTTCGCCTCCTTGGCGCTGGGGTGCCTGGCCTTCGGGGTGCTGCCGAGCGTCGTGCTTGATCACGTCGCCGCACCCGCTGCGGCTGTGCTCACCGAGAGCAGCGGTTACAGCGCAGGGATCCTGGCCGGGCAGGCCAACCTGCACGTCACCAGTGTGTCGTTCGACTACTTCGCGGCGAGTGGACTGCTCATTTCCGTCGGCACGGTCGCGGCGGGGTTGCTGGTGGCGTGGTGGTACGTCCGCAGGACCGCCGAGCCCTGGCCGGTGCACCTGCTGCGTCGCCTGCATACCGGGTCGGTCAACGACTACGCGGCGTACTCCGTCTTCGGGCTGACCGTAACGATCGTGGCTCTTCTGGCCGGCCGATGACTACGATCGAGGTGTCTGGTGAGTGCGGGGGCGCGTGGCTTCGACCTATACCCGATTGCCCGACCAACCGTTGTGTGAAAGTGGGATCCATGAGCAGTGATGTCCACCTACCGGCAGGTCCGGCTGACGAACGTGCGGGGCCGGCCGCGGTCTTCCGGAATCTTGCGGATATCGTCTATGCGAGCGACGACTTCGACGACATCTACAACGAGGTCTGCACTGTCACGCCCAGGCTCGTGTCCGGCTGTGACCATGCCAGCCTGATGGTTTCGTTCGATGGGAAGCCGGTCACCTTCGCCGCTAGTGACGAGATTGCACGACGCGTCGACGGGTTGGAGCGCGAGCTCAACGAGGGTCCGTGCGTGGACGCCATCACCGGGGCGCCTGTTTACGTGAGCTCCGACTTCCCAGCCGAATCGCCCTGGCCGAAACTCACAGCGAAGGTGCTTGCGCAGACGCCTGTGAGGGGAGCTGCGGGCTTCCGGCTGCGGGTAGGTGACCACCAGGTCGGAGCACTGAACCTGTTCGCGGACCTGGCCGGCCAACTCGACGACCGATCCGTCAACGAGGGGATCATGCTGGCGTCGTTCGTTTCGGTGACACTGGCGGCCGTCAGCCAGCGCGAGGCGGCGGCATCGTTGCGGGCCGGGCTCGACAGCAACCGCGAGATCGGCAAGGCTGTCGGGCTGATGATGGCTTTCTACAAGC
>JBOHDU010000022.1:0-1619 GCA_050700615.1 Nocardioidaceae bacterium | reverse complement strand
GAGCTGGTCTGGCGGGAGGGCGATGCCGAGGCGCTGCCGTTCGCCGACGCCACCTTCGACGTCGTGTTGTCTTGTGTAGGGGTCATGTGTGCTCCGCACCACCAGACAAGCGCCGACGAGTTGGTCCGGGTCTGCCGACCGGAGGGCAGGATCGGTCTAGTGAACTGGACGCAGGAAGGCTTCGTCGGTCAAATGTTCGCGACCATGAAGCCCTACTCGCCGCCCCCACCGCCGGGCGCCCTGCCCCCACCTTTGTGGGGTGACGAGGACTACGTTCGCGGCCTGCTCGGCGGCCGAGTGACCGACGTCGCGGCGTTCCGCCGGATGGTGACCGTGGATCGGTTCGAGACACCCGACGCGTTCCGGAACTATTTCAAGGCGAACTACGGCCCGACGGCCGCCGCCTATCGAACCCTTACCAATGAACCCCAGAGAGTCGCCGAGCTCGACCGTGACCTCAGCGACCTAGCCCGACGGCACGACCGAGGCACCGCCACGACGATCATGGACTGCGAGTACCTGCTGCTGACCGCACGGCGTGTCGCCTGAAGCCAGAGATCATCCCTCCACCCGGCCGGAACAGGACCGATCGGCTCCCGCGTAGCGGCAAGTCCCTGGGAAGCGGGGGCCAGTTCCAGTGATCAGTGCACGATGGCAGCAGCGTACAGCGCAGTGGGGCTCTCGTAGCAGAGACTGCGGCGACGCTGTCCGTTGATGATTGCAGCGACGTGATCGACGTGGGCCTGGTCGACTCCGGCGAATCCCCATTCGGTCCCCTGGTCGAAGGTGATCGAGCACAAGAGGTGGGCAGGGATTCGCTCGAGGCCGCAAACGAGGCCGGCGAGCATCGCCTCTCCGGCGTAACCCTCAGGCATCGTCACCCCGATCGAGTAGCGCGTCACCCGCTCGGTGAGCCACAGCATCGAGGACCGGTTGGCTCGTCGGATGATCTGGTCGCCTTCCCAGTGACCGAGTTCGGTCCGGTCGTCGACCGCTGCCGGGTGGGTGGCGATGTTGGGCAGACCAGGGCGCTTGGTCTCGTGTCGGGCCTGACGTCGGCGCCTGTGCCTGCGTCTCGCCCGCAGGCACTCGGTCGCCTTCACCCCGAGCACGCCTGCGTAGACCGCGGCGTAGATCGTCTCGGTGCACACCCGCTCGGTCACCCCCTCGGCCACGAGGTCAGCCCAGATCGCCCCAGGGGACCGGCCAAGCTTCAGCTCTGCTACCACCCGGTCCCACAGTGCACCAGGGAGCTCCAGGCGGCGTCTCCTGGGTCTGCACCGCTCCTTCTCCGCACGGCGCTCGGCGATCGCCGGATGGTAGCGGGACCGGGCCGCCGTTCGCCGTCACCTCCCGGGCAACCGTGGTCGGATGATGCTCGATTCGCCTGGCGATCTCGGCCCACGGCGTGGCCCGGTCTTCGATCAGCGCGAGAGCGATCTCCTCGCGTTCGGGCAGGGACAGCGGCGTACCTGGCATGCTTCGGTCTCCATCGGTCGGTCTCGGTCAGTTGCACCGGTCATCATGACCGGGACCGTGCACCGACTGATGGAACTGGCCCAGGCCTCGGATGAAAAGTGGTATCCGCCCCCGCAATTTCAAGCACCTTCCATCCCGCA
>JBOHDU010000021.1:0-6434 GCA_050700615.1 Nocardioidaceae bacterium | reverse complement strand
CGATGGAGGCGTTGATCCACCACTTCAAGATCGTCACCGAGGGCTTTCGGGTGCCGACCGGCCAGGCCTACGTGCCCGTGGAGTCGCCGCGCGGTGAGCTGGGCTGCCACGTCGTCTCCGACGGAGGCACGCGGCCCTACCGCGCGCACTTCCGCGACCCGTCCTTCGTCAACCTGCAGTCCGCCCCGGCAATGGCCGAGGGCGGGCAGGTCGCCGACGTGATCGTGGCGGTGGCGAGCCTCGACCCGGTCATGGGCGGAGTTGATCGATGAGCCCCCTCAACGACGAGAGCGTGCCGACCTTCGACACCGAGCTGGAGCCCTCACTGCCCGCGGAGACCATCGCGGAGTTGGGCGAGATCGCGGCGCGCTACCCGCAGCCGGCCTCCGCCCTGCTGCCGATGCTGCACCTCGTGCAAAGCGTCGAGGGCTGTGTGACCCCGACCGGGATCGAGGCGTGCGCCCGACTGCTCGACATCGAGCCGGCCGAGGTGACCGCCGTCGCGACTTTCTACACCATGTACAAGCGGCGGCCGATGGGCGACTACCACGTGGGCGTCTGCACCAACACGCTGTGCGCCATCATGGGCGGCGACGCGATCTTCGAGCGGCTCAGTAGTCACCTCGGCGTTGGCAACGACGAGACGACCGTCGACGGCAAGATCACGCTCGAGCACGTCGAGTGCAACGCGGCCTGCGATTACGCCCCGGTCGTGATGGTCAACTGGGAGTTCATGGACAACCAGACCCCGGAGTCCGCGGTGCAGATCGTCGAAGAACTCCGGGCCGGACGCGAGATCCAGGCCAGCCGCGGGGCACGCATCGGCACCTGGCGAGACGCCGAGCGGGTGCTCGCCGGATTCCCTGACGACCGCGCCGACGAGGGGCCGGTTGCGGGCCCCGCCTCGCTGGTCGGTCTGGAGATCGCGCGCGAAAATCACTGGGCCGCCCCGCAGACGGCCGGCAACGGCGCGCAGCCCAGCAGTGACGACAAGGTTGCCAACGTCGAGCACGCACAGACCACGCGTGCCGAGTCGGAGACCAAGGTCGAGGAGTCGACCGGGCCCGACGTCGACTCCCAGGGCAAGCTGTTCGACGACGACGACAAGAAGGCATGAGGTCGTGACCGACACCTTGACTCCCGTCCTGTCCGACAACTGGGACCAGGAGCGTGCCTGGACGTTGGCCGCCTACGAGCAGCGCGGCGGCTACCGCGGGCTCTTCAAGGCGCTGGAGAGCGACCCCGACACGATCATTGCGACCGTCAAGGACTCCGGGCTCCGCGGCCGTGGCGGCGCCGGCTTCCCGACCGGCATGAAGTGGCAGTTCATCCCGCAAGGCGACGACAAGCCGCACTACCTCGTCGTCAACGCCGATGAGTCGGAGCCCGGCACGTGCAAGGACATCCCGTTGATGATGGCCTCGCCCCACACGCTCGTCGAGGGCGTGATCATCACGTCGTACGCGATCCGTGCATCGCATGCCTTCATCTACGTGCGCGGGGAGGTCCTCCACGTCGTCCGCCGACTCCAGCAGGCTGTCAGGGAGGCCTATCTCGCCGGCCACATCGGCACCAACATCCATGGGTCCGGCTTTGACCTCGAAGTCATCGTGCACGCCGGTGCTGGCGCCTACATCTGCGGCGAGGAGACCGCCCTCCTCGACTCTCTGGAGGGCCTCCGTGGTCAGCCGCGGCTACGTCCACCGTTCCCGGCGGTCGCTGGCCTCTATGCGTGCCCGACAGTCATCAACAACGTCGAGTCGATCGCCTCCGTGCCGGCGATCATCGATCACGGCGCCGAGTGGTTCGCGAGCATGGGCACTGAGAAGAGCAAGGGCGTCGGCTTCTTCTCGCTCTCGGGTCACATCACCAAGCCCGGTCAGTACGAAGCCCCCCTGGGCATCACCCTGCGCGAGCTCGTCGAGCTCGCGGGCGGCGTCCGAAGCGGTCACCGACTCAAGTTCTGGACCCCCGGCGGTTCGTCCACGCCGATCCTCACCGACCAGCATCTGGACGTTCCGCTCGACTTCGAAGCCGTCGTGAGCGCCGGATCGATGCTCGGCACCCGGGCCTTGCAAATCTTCGACGAGACCACGTGCGTGGTGCGTGCCGTGTTGCGCTGGACCGAGTTCTACAAGCACGAGTCGTGCGGTAAGTGCACCCCATGTCGCGAAGGCACCTGGTGGATGGCGCTCGTGCTGGAGCGGCTCGAGAACGGCACCGGCAGCGAGCAGGATCTCGAGACCCTGATCGACCAGTGCGACAACATCCTGGGGCGCGCATTCTGCGCCCTCGGCGACGGAGCCACGTCGCCGGTCACCTCGTCGATCGAGTACTTCCGTGACGAGTACATCGCGCACGTCACCAACGGCGGCTGCCCGTTCGACCCGGCGGCGTCCACCTTGTTCGAGACTTCCGGAGCCATCGCATGACGGTTGATCAGGCCAGCGGCCAGGTGGTCAAGACGGTCACATTGACGATCGACGACGTCGAGGTGACGGTCACCGAGGGCACGCTGGTGATCCGGGCAGCGGAGCAGATGGGCGTGCAGATCCCACGGTTCTGCGACCACCCGCTGCTCGAGCCGATCGGCGCCTGCCGACAGTGCCTGGTCGAGGTGCCGGACGCCGGCAACGGGAGGCCGATCCCCAAGCCGCAAGCATCGTGCACGCTTCCGGTGGCCGAGGGCATGGTCGTGCGCACGCAGCACTCGTCGCCGGTGGCCGACAAGGCACAGCAGGGGATCATGGAGTTCCTCCTGATCAACCACCCACTCGACTGCCCGATCTGCGACAAGGGCGGCGAGTGCCCACTGCAGAATCAGGCGATGTCCAACGGCCGCGGCGACTCGCGTTACCTCGAGCCCAAGCGCACCTTCCTGAAGCCGATCGCGATCTCCACCGAGATCCTGCTCGACCGGGAGCGCTGCATTCTCTGCACGCGGTGCACCCGGTTCAGCGAGCAGATCCCGGGTGACCCGTTCATCACCATGAACGAGCGTGGGTTCCTGCAACAGGTCGGCATCTATCAGAGGAAGCCGTTCCAGTCCTACTTCTCCGGCAACACGATCCAGATCTGTCCGGTCGGTGCGTTGACATCGACGGCGTACCGGTTCCGGTCCCGCCCCTTCGACCTGGTGTCGACGCCGTCGGTCTGCGAGCAGTGCGCCTCCGGCTGTGCGCTGCGCACCGATTTCCGCCGCGGCAAGGTGATGCGCCGCCTGGCCGGAAACGACCCGGACGTCAACGAGGAGTGGAACTGTGACAAAGGGCGGTTCGCCTTCACATCGACCCGCCTGGCCGACCGCCTCACCCGCCCGATGGTGCGTGACGAAGAGACGGGTGAGCTGCGGGCGGCGTCGTGGCCCGAGGCGTTCTCGGTGGCTGCGCGTGGGCTTGCCGCGGCAGGTGCCGCCGTTGGGGTGCTGCCCGGTGGCCGACTGACGAGCGAGGACGCCTATGCCTACGGGAAGTTCGCCCGGGCCGTCCTCGGCACCAACGACGTCGACTTTCGGGCGCGACCGCTGTCCGACGAGGAGGCAGGCTTCCTCGCCGCGCATGTCGCCACCAAGACGGCTGCGACCTACTCCGATCTCGAGCACGCCACGGCCGTCGTGCTCGTCGGTTTCGAGCCCGAGGAGGAGTCGCCGATCATCTTCTTGCGCCTGCGCAAGGCCGCACTTAAGCATGCGACCCGTGTCTACTCGGTGGCTTCGCACACGAGCCGTGGCCTGGAGAAGATGCGGGGCTCGCTGCTGCGCGCGACTCCGGGCGACGAGGCCCGGGTCGTCGAGACCGTCGCCACCGACCCCGACATCGCCCTCGACAGCGGCGGCATCATTCTCGTGGGAGAGCGGGTGGCAGCCTCACCCGGAGCGCTGAGCGCCGCGGCCGCGTTGGCCCAGACCACCGGCGCGAAGCTGGCCTGGGTGCCGAGGCGGGCCGGTGAGCGTGGCGCGCTCGAGGCGGGCCTGCTGCCCAACCTGCTGCCCGGCGGCCGTCCACTGTCCGATGCTGCGGCCCGCGTCGACGTTGCCGCCGCCTGGGGCGTGGACACGTTGCCCTCCATCGCCGGGCGGGACACGGCAGCCGTCCTGCAGGCGGCAGCTGCTGGCGACGTCAAGGCGCTCGTCGTCGGGGGAGTCGAGATCGACGACCTGGCCGACCATGCCGCCGCCGTTGCGGCTCTCGACGCGGTCGAGTTCCTGGTGAGCCTCGAGGTGCGCTCCTCGGCGGTCACGGCCTACGCCGATGTCGTGCTTCCGGTGGCACCGGTTGAGGAGAGGCCGGGGTCGTTCGTCAACTGGGAGGGCCGAGTGCGCCCGTTCGAGCGGGTCATCGACACGACGGGCCTCACCGACGTGCGGGTGCTGTCGGGGATCGCCGATGAGCTCGACAGGCCGCTCGGCTTCTCGAACGTCCAGCAGGCCCGTGACGAGATGACCCAGCTCGGGCCGTGGGACGGCGATCCGGTCGGCTTCACCCCGACGAAGCCCGGAAAGCTTCCCAAGACCAAGAAGGGCACCGCCGTGCTCTCCACCTGGCGACTGCTCATCGATGACAGCCGGGCGATCGACGGCGAGCCCCATCTGGCAGGAACCGCGCGCCCGGCAGAAGTGGTCGTCTCCAAGACGGCGCTCGAGGCGCTCGGGCTCGACGAGGGCGACATGCTGAGGGTGTCGAACGACGCTGGAGCGGTCACGCTACCCTCACGGGTCGGCGACATCGCTGACGACGTCATCTGGCTGCCAAGCAATAGTGCTGGCGTCAACCTCGCTCGCGACCTGCACGCCGCCGCGGGCTCCGTCGTACGGATCGGAGGTGCAACCTGATGGGTCCGACGATCCCCCTTGCGGCTGACAACCTCACCGCATTCGGCCACGACTCGTGGTGGGTCCTCATCCTCAAGGTGATCCTGGGCTTCGCGATCATGTTGCTCCTCACCCTCTTCAACATCTGGTTCGAGCGGCGCGTGGTTGCCCGGATGCAGCACCGTCTCGGCCCCAACGTGCACGGCCCGTTCGGGCTGCTGCAAAGCCTGGCTGACGGCGTGAAGCTCATGCTCAAGGAGGACATCATCCCCAAGGCGGTCGACAAGGCCGTCTACATTGCTGCGCCGCTGCTTTCCGCGATCCCTGCGTTCATGGCCATCGCCGTGATCCCGTTCGGCCCTGTCGTTCGGATCCCGTTCACCGACACCCACACCCCGCTCCAGCTCACCGACCTGCCGGTGGGGGTCCTGTATCTCCTCGCGATCGCCTCGATGGGCATCTACGGCATCGTGCTCGCGGGCTGGTCGTCGCACTCGACGTACTCACTACTGGGCGCTCTGCGCTCGTCGGCGCAGATGATCTCCTACGAAGTCGCCATGGGGCTGGCGCTGGTTGCCGTGTTCTTGTACGCCGGCTCGATGTCCACGTCCGGCATCGTCAAGGCGCAGACCCACCTCTGGTACGGCATCATCTTGTTGCCCTCGTTCGTGATCTACATGATCTCCATGGTGGGCGAGACCAACCGCACCCCGTTCGACCTTCCCGAGGCCGAGGGGGAGCTGGTCGGCGGCTTCCAGACCGAGTACTCCTCGATCAAGTTCGCGTTCTTCTACCTGGCCGAGTACATCAACATGGTGACCGTCTCGATGCTGGCCACCACGATGTTCCTCGGAGGCTGGCGCGCGCCGTGGCCGTTGTCGTTGTGGAGCGGGGCCAACCAGGACTACTGGCCGATCCTCTGGTTCTTCGTCAAGGTCTTCATCTTTATCTTCATCTTCATCTGGCTTCGCGGCACCCTTCCGAGGTTGCGCTACGACCAGTTCATGCGGCTCGGCTGGAAGGTTTTGATCCCGGTCGCGCTGGTCTGGATCATGGCCGTCGGTGTCATCCGGGCGATCAGCCTCGAGGGGCAGGTCAGCCGTGGCTGGCTGATCGTCGCCGCTGTCGTCGCGCTGGTGATCTTCCTCGGCCTGGGTTTCCTTGGCGGCGAGGACCGCAAGGACGAGACCGGCGACGAGGCGACTCAAGAGCTGGACGCTTACTCCGGTGGTTACCCGGTCCCGCCGATGCCGGAACAGGAGGACATTCGTGGGTAGCTTGAGAGAGCAGCTCTGGGACCCGATCGCCGGCTTCGGCGTGACGTTCCGGACCATGTTCAAGAAGGTCGTCACCGAGCAGTACCCGTTCGAGAAGAAGCCGACCGCCCCGCGTTTCCACGGTCGGCACCAGCTCAACCGCTGGCCCGACGGGCTCGAGAAGTGCATCGGCTGCGAGTTGTGCGCGTGGGCCTGCCCCGCAGACGCGATCTACGTCGAAGGCGCCGACAACGAGTCCGACGGCCTGCGTTACTCGCCCGGCGAGCGTTACGGGAGCGTCTACCAGATCAACTATCTGCGCTGCATCCTGTGCGGGCTGTGCATCGAGGCATGTCCCACTCGTGCGC
>JBOHDU010000020.1:0-3125 GCA_050700615.1 Nocardioidaceae bacterium | reverse complement strand
TCGTGGACCCATGGAATGGTCGGCAGGGGAAGTTCGTCACCGAGTCGGCAAGGGATTGCGAGGGCGCGCGGCCGTTAGTTAGTCTTCGACTTCATTGGGAGCGGCGGGCGCGTTGAGCCCATAGTGGACTCCCACCATCCGGATGATGAAACAGGCCGCTGCGCCGCCAAGCGCCGCCGGAACGCCGTAGACCCCCATCCGGGTTGTGGCTACAGCGATGCTGGCTCCCACCAGGGCGGGAATGGCGTAGAGACCGCTGCGCAGGACGGTGGGTACCTCTCGAGTCAGCACGTCGCGTAACGTCCCGCCCCCGACACCGGTCACGGCGCCGAGGATGACGGCCTGTGCTGCCCCGAGGCCGAAGTCCAGGGCCTTGGTTGCGCCGGTGATCGCGAACAGACTGAGCCCGGCCGCGTCGAAGACGACGATCGCTCCCGCGAGCCGGTCCAGCCGCTGGCCGAGGAGGAACGCGAGCATGCTGCCGGCCGCCGCGACCGCGAGAAAGCGCCAGTCGCTGAACGTGGCCGGCGGCAAGGAGTCGATCATGATGTCTCGCATGATGCCGCCACCCAAGGCGGTGATCATCCCGAGCGTGATCACCCCGACGATGTCGAGGCGGACGACGCGGACGGCGGTCAGCGCTCCGTTGAGAGCGAATGCGAAGGTGCCGGTCAGGTCCAGTGCGAGCAGGAGCGACGGCTCCGGGCTCACCTGGGGTGTCCCGTGCGTTCGCCGCGACTCTGCCGAGGCCAAGACCCGTCACGCCCAGTTGGGGTGGACGGACCCCCTAGCGGCTCACGCATTCGGGTTCGATCCGAGCCAGGCGAGGGCGGCGACCACCAGTGCCGCTGTTCCGGTGCTCAGCGTCGGTTGGACCACAGGGGCGAAGAGCGCCGAGTGGTTGACGGGGACGTCTTGGGAGATGCGCCCGGCGGCTTCGGCGCGCTGGTAGAGGGCGGGGTCGATCCCGCCGATTCCCCAATAGGTGTAGGGGATGCCGAGCGCACGTGGGATGTCGCTGAAATCCTCACTGGCGGTTTGGAGGGGAAGTCGTTGTGCTTGGTCGCCGAAGTGGTCAGTGAACGCCTCCGCGACCCGGTCAGTGACGGCTGGGTCGTTGTCGGTCACGGGGAAGTGGTCGAACAGCTCGAACTCCGGTGGCCGGGGCGACCCGGACGCCGTACATTCAGCGGTCACGATGCGCTTGATGGCGGCCAAGATCGAGGAGCGGGTGCCTTGATCGTAGGTGCGAACATTGAGCAAGACCGTGGCATCATCGGGAATGACGTTGCTCTTGGTACCGGCCTGGACGCTCCCGACGGTGAGCACCGCCGGCTCGCCCGGTCGGGTCTCACGGGAGATCACAGTCTGCAGCCGCACCACGATCATGGCGGCGATGACGACCGGGTCGATCGATGCCTGCGGCATCGAACCGTGGGCGCCGCGGCCGTGCACCGTGATGCGCATGCTGTCCGCGCTCGACAGTGTCGGGCCACTTCGGGTCCCCAGGTAGCCGGCCGGCATCGCGAGCACGTGCTGGCACAGGGCGACGTCCACGGCGCCCACGACCTTCGCCAGACCGTCGTCGAGCATTCCCTGCGCTCCGTCGGCTACCTCTTCGGCCGGCTGGAACACGGCGATCACGGTGCCTGCCCAATCCGCCCTCGAGCCAGCTAGCAGGTCGACGGCGCCCAGCAGGCAGGTGACGTGGACGTCATGGCCGCAGGCATGCATGACCGGCACCTCGGTGCCGTCGGGGGTGGTCGCGGTCTCCGTACTCGCGTAGGGCAGCCCGGTGGATTCACGCACTGGGAGTGCGTCCATGTCGGCGCGCAGCAGCACGACCGGGCCATCGCCGTTGCGCAGCACGCCGATGACTCCGGTCCCACCGACGTCTGCATGCACCTCGCACCCCGTGCCCTTGAGCCGGTCAGCCACGTTGGCCGCCGTACGACGCTCCTGGTGCGAAAGCTCCGGATGGGCGTGTAGGTCGCGGTAGAAGTCCTCCTGCCAACGACGGATATCGTCGAGGCGTTGCAGCACGGGCGAAGTCGATGAGTGCGTCATGGTCGCTCCAGGTGGTCTCGGTCCTGACCGCAACGGTCCCGTAGACATCCGGGTCCCACGTCGTAGCGTAGTTCTCCCGCACGAATGCCTTGCAGCCGTCTCCCTGCATTGTCACCCGGGTCAGGTGATGCCACCAGGCATCGAGCTCTCCGAAGGTGATCACGGTCGGCGACCCCGGGCTGGCCGGCGAGACGGCGATCGGATCCGCGTCGCTCAGCCTCGGCCAACCGCTCCGCCTCGCGGATTGTCGGCGGTTTGCTTTGATGCGCCGCTGGGTACATCTCAAGCACTACTTGCAGCGATGACCTGACCGGAGCTTCACGATGACAGCTCGTACGTTGGCCGCCGACGTTTGCCCCGGCGAGCGTCGCTCCGGGCCGGTGACCGCAGCCCGGCGCGCGCGCTTCCCACGCGGCGCGCCGCCGGCAAGGGCTGGTGGTCGCGGCACGAGCCATGCTCGACACGCACCTCGACAAGAGACCAGTTGGTCATGACCAGGGTTCTGGTGTGGATCGCCCTCGTGCTCGGCTCGGTCGCCGTCTTCGGTGCGCTGGGACTGGTGGCCTTCGGGCCGCCACGCTGGCGGCTGCTACGAAGACGTCAGCGACCCACGGTGCACACCCGCAGCCTCTCCGAGTTGGTCCAGGAGCTACGCAGGCTGGAGGCCGAGCTGAAGCGAGCCGAGGGTTACCGGAAACCGCTGCGCGGCCGCCGGATCGGTTCCCTCACCCTCGAGTACGACCAGACGTTGCAGGAGTGCTGCACGTCGTTGGGTCTGACCTCGCCGCAATCGGCGCCGCTGAACCAGCTGGACCGGATCAACACAGAAGCAGACCTCTGCCTGCACGGCGTCACTTGGTAGCCCGGCTCTCGGGTGGCCCCGCGCGACGACGTTTGACTCGGGAGGCGCCGGGTAACGGCTCGGCAGGAGGCTGCCCATGGAGACCACCAAACCCGAAGGCGAACAACCCCGCGAAGGCGGAGTCCTGGAGGCGTTGGACTCACAGGCTGCGAGCTCCTTCTACTGGTATCTCGCGTTGCTGGCCTGCGTCGGCGGT
>JBOHDU010000019.1:0-10418 GCA_050700615.1 Nocardioidaceae bacterium | reverse complement strand
ACCTGGAACCGAGCGCCCTCGTCGAGCGTCAACACCCGGGCGTCGATCTGCTGCGGCGTCTGCCGCGAGATGACGGCCCCGCAGCCCGGGCAGTGCGGCCGGCCGGCGCGGGCATAGAGCAGGCGCAAGTAGTCGTAGACCTCGGTAATGGTCCCGACCGTCGACCGGGGGTTCTTGGAGGTGGACTGCTGGTCGATCGACACCGCAGGAGACCGGCCTTCGATGAAGTCGACGTCGGGCTTGTCCATCTGGCCGAGGAACTGCCGCGCGTAGGCCGACAGCGACTCGACGTAGCGACGCTGCCCCTCGGCGAAGATCGTGTCGAAGGCCAGGCTGGACTTCCCCGAGCCGGACAGCCCGGTGAAGACGATCATGGAGTCGCGCGGCAGATCGAGCGCGATGTCCTTGAGATTGTGTTCGCGGGCCCCGCGAATGATCAGTTGGTCGGTCACCAGCCACCCTTACGCCGCACAGTCGTCACCCGAGCCATGATGACACGCTCCACCGACAGTACTGAGCCCGCGCAAGCGGGCGACGATCGGAGCGGAATTCGAACAGGTGTTCGCCATCCTACAACCGGCGAGCGGCCCGATGAGCATCCGGAGTTCGGCGCGCCTTCTCCGCTGCGCGGCGACCTCTCCCGTCGACCCGGTCCCGGTTCACGAGGCCCCGGTCCAGCCGGTAGGTTCGTCCCATGACGGCGGACATGGAGGCTCGGATCGATGCCCTGACCACGTCGGCGCTCGCTCTCGAGCACAGCATCGCCGACCTCTCCGACGAGCAGGCCGCCGAGCCCTCCCTGCTGCCCGGTTGGACCCGGGCGCACGTGCTCACCCACATCGCCCGCAACGCAGACGCGATGGTCAACCTGGTCACCTGGGCACGGACCAGAGTCGAGACGGCGATGTACCCCAGCCGGGAGAAGCGCGACGCGGATATCGAGGCTGGTGCAGGTAGCCCCGCTGCCGAGCTGGTGGCCGATGTCCGTGGGTCCCAACAGCGGCTGATGGCTGCCGTGGCCGAGATGGCCGATGACGACTGGCACGGCCCGATCCGCTTTGGGCAGCGCAACACTCCGGGCACCGGAGAAGACATCCCCGACCTGCGCCGTACCGAGGTGGAGGTGCATCACGTCGACCTCGACCTCGACTACACGTTGGCGCATTGGCCGGAGGACTTCGTGGAAAGCATGCTCCGCCAGACGGCGAATGACTTCTCGGGCCGTGAGGGCGCCCCGGCATTCACCCTGGTCGGCCTCGACGGCGAGGGGCGGTGGGAGGTCGCGGGCGGCGGCACCGAGATCACCGGCCCTCCCCCGGCACTGCTGGGCTGGCTGCTCGGGCGCACCGACGGTCTCGGGCTGCATTCCGACCAGTCACTTCCGACGCTAGGAGTCTGGCGATGAGCTATCGCGGCAGGGTCAGCCCGGGTTCACCGGATGTGCACGAGCTGGCCCATCTGATCGTGACCAAGGCGTCGGTCGGTCCGATGGACAACGACACCTACCTGCTGCGCTGCCGCGAGACCGACCAGCAGGTGCTCATCGACGCCGCCAACGAGGCCAAGGTCATCCTGGAGCTGGTCGGCGAGAGTGGCCTCGAGACGGTCATCACCACCCACCAGCACGGGGACCATTGGCAGGCGCTGGCTTCGGTGGTCGAAGCAACCGGGGCCGCCACGGTGGCCGGGACCGACGACGTCGACGGGATCCCGGTCCCAACCTCCCGCCCGGTCATCAACGGCGACACGATCCCCGTCGGCACCTGCACACTCGAGGTCATCCACCTGGTCGGGCACACGCCTGGCTCCATCGCCTTGCTGTACGACGACCCCGACGGCTCGCCCCATCTGTTCACCGGCGACAGCCTCTTCCCGGGGGGCCCTGGCAAGACGAGCTCGGCGCAGGACTTCTCCTCGCTCATCGGCGACCTGGAGCAGAAGATCTTCGCGCGGCTTCCCGACGAGACCTGGGTCTATCCGGGTCATGGCAACGACACCACCTTGGGCGACGAGCGTCCGCACCTGGCGGAGTGGCGCGCCCGAGGCTGGTGACGATCGGTCACGGGCCGGTCCACCAGGCCTCGTCCGCCGCGTGCTCGACCCGGGTCAGTGCCGGCCGCGCCGGGCCCGGAGGTAGTCCGCCACGACGTACTCACCGAGCCGCCCGAGGTCCGGGGTGAACACACGTCCGGCCGCCCTCCTCGCCACGGCATCGACGAAGCGCCGCAACCCGGGGTCGTCGCCGAGCATGAACACGTTCAACGTCGCTCCGTATCGGGCCAGGCTGTCCACCTGAGTCAGCGTGGCCCGCAAGGTCTCCGTGGTGGTGGGCCAGCGGAACTGCGGGGTGCCGTCCGCGCCGAGGTGGGCGGTCGGCTCCCCGTCGGTCACGACCAAGACCACCGGCTCCGCCTGGGGGTGCCGGCGGACGTGGTGGGACGCGAGCAGCAGCGCGTGCTGAAGATTGGTGCCCTGGACCCATTCGGGATCGGCGGTCGCGAGCTGCACGCTCGACAGCCGGCGGGCGGCCAGGTTGAAGCCGATCACCTGCAGAGCGTCTTGGCGGTAGCGCGTCTGGACGAGGTGGGCCAGCGCCAGTGCGGTCTGCTTCATCGGCCCCCATCGGCCCTCCTGGACCATCGAGAAGGACATGTCAACGCACAGCGCCACCACGGCCGACGTCCGCCGCTCGGTCTCGACCACCTCGAAGTCCTCGACCGTCAAGGCGACCGCCGGGGACGACTCGGGCTCCGCGCTGCGGCGTTGCAACGCGTTGGCCACGGTCCGCGCTGCGTCGAAGGGCAGCTCATCGCCGAACGCCCATGCCCGGGTGAGCCCGGTCGGCTCGTCGGCCTGCCCGACCCGCCGATCGTCGTGGCCGCCGCGGGCGGTCGCGTCCAACCGCGCGAAGATCCGGTGCAGCGCGGTCTCGCCCAGGCGGCGTACGGCGCGGGGGGTCAGCTCGAGTCCACCCTCGCCGTGGGTGAGGTAGCCCTGCCGCTCCAGCTCCCGCTCCAGCTGGCGCAATGCCTGCGCGTCGCGGGCGGCGGTAGCGCCTAGCCTGCGCTCGATTCGCTCCACGTCCACGTCGTCGAGGGTGGCTCCGTGGTATGCCTGACCGAGCTGCTCCTGCAGCGCCTCGAGGTCGGCCATCTCCTCGACCGCCTCGACCGCGGTCGAGTACCCGAGCGGCTCGCCATCCGGCCCGATCCCGACCGGCTCGCCGCGATTCATGCCTGGTCGTAGGGCACGCAGGTTGTCCGACAGCTGGGCCATCTGTGACGCCAGGTCGGCGTCGGCGAGAGCGTCGCTCATCAGCTGCGCGAGCTCGGCCCGCTGCTCGGGTGACAGCGACGCCATCAGCCGCGCGGCAGCGGCCTGGCGTCGAGCCAGCGCGTCGATGAGCTCGTCGACGTTCGCGGGAGCATCGGGGAACAGATCGCCGTGCGCGCCCATGAACTGGGCGAACCGGTCGCTGGTGTCCTCGCCGCGCGCATGTGCTGCCAGCAGCGAGTTGAGGTCGTCGAGCATGTCCTTGACCCGCTGCATGGCTTCCGGGTCGGCTCCTGACAGCGCCTGCTTCAGCCCGGCGAACTGTCCCGCCAGCGCCTCCCGGCGCAGCATCTCCCGGATCGCCTGGTACGTCGCGCGCGCCTCCGGGGAGTGCCAGTCGTAGTCCTCCAGCGACCGAACTGCGCCAGCCACGTCATCGGGCAGCGAGCCGAGCTCGAGCTCGGCGAGGCGCGCAGCGTCATCCGTGTCTTCGGCCAACGCGTCCCGCTCTGCCGCCAGCGCCTGGTCGAGCGCGGCCCGCACCTGGTCCAGCGTCGCGGCGAGGTCCCCGCTTCGACGAAGCCGCTCCCGCATCCGTCGGACCCGATCGGCGAGGGCGTCCAGGCCGGGACGCCCGTCGAGTCCGCGTCTCATCAGGCTGCGCAGCGCCTCCGAGACGCTGCCGCCGGCCAGCACGTCCTCGCCCACTTCGTCGAGGGCCGCGCGTACGTCGTAGGGCGGGGCGAGAGGGTCAGGGCCACCGCTCCAGGGGCGGTAGCGGAACCGATGGTTCGGCGTGCGGGACATGGCTCGTGGTACCTCCGCTAGGCGCCGTAGACGGTCCGGCCGCCCACCGAGTCCTTGCCTATGCGACGGGTCAGATGCAGACCCTCGAGCACGAACTCCACCGCGGCCGCGGTCTGGCCCTGCGTCGCTTCGTCGCCGTGGCCGAGCCGGTCCAGCACCTTCGACAACCCGGGCACGGTGCCGATCTGGCTCAACAGCTCCGCCGCCGGCACCAGCTCCCCGGTCTCGACTACCGCGCCGGTGGCGAACAGGTCGGTGAAGCCGCTGAGGTCGAGGCCGGAGAGTCTGGCGCGGAACGTCTCCGCCATCGCCACCTTGAGCAGATGCTCGAGCACTCCCGCCTCCCGGCCCTCCTCGCCCATCTCGAACTCCACCTTGCCGAGGAGGGTCGGGAGCACGGTGGGGAGGTCGCAGCTGCGGGCGACGGGCTCCGGGTCTCCGGTGCGCGCCGTACGCCGCAGGGCGGACCCGCCCATGGCCTCGACCGCGGCGATCGGGAAGCGAGCCGACACGCCGGACCGCTGGTCGACCGAGGCAGACTCCCGCAGGCCACGGGTGAACCTGGCCATCACCTCGACCAGGTGCTCGGGGACGTCAGCGACCAGCCGGGCCTCCTGGCCGATCAGCCGGACCTCCTCGTCGACGTCGAACACGTAATGGGTGCGGATCTCCGCGCCGAAGCGGTCCTTGAGCGGGGTGATGATGCGGCCGCGGTTCGTGTAGTCCTCCGGGTTGGCTGTCGCCACCAGCAGCAGGTCGAGCGGGAGCCGCAGCGAGTAGCCACGAATCTGGATGTCGCGCTCCTCGAGCACGTTGAACAGTGCGACCTGTATCCGCTCGGCCAGGTCGGGCAGCTCGTTGAGACCGAATACCCCGCGGTTGGCCCGCGGGACCAGCCCGAAGTGGATGGTTTCGGGGTCACCCAGGGTGCGGCCCTGTGAGACGCGAACCGGGTCGACGTCACCGACGAGATCGCCGACGCTCGTGTCTGGCGTCGCCAGCTTCTCGGTGTAGCGGTCGCGTCGGTGTCGCCAGGCGATCGCCAGCTCGTCGCCGAGCTCGGTGGCCGCCCGGACACAGCGAACGCAGACCGGCGCGGTCGGGTCGTCGTTGATCTCGCACCCGGCCACCACCGGGCTCCACTCGTCGAGCAGCCCGGCCAGCGTCCGCATCAGCCGGGTCTTGCCCTGACCACGCTCGCCGAGCAGCACCAGGTCGTGACCCGCGAGCAGGGCCGACTCGAGTTCGGGCAGCACGGTGTCGTCGAAGCCGACGATGCCCGGAAACGCGTCCGTGCCGGACCTGAGCCGGGTTAGCAGGTTGGCACGGATCTCCTCCTTTACCGGTCGTGCGTGCCATCCGCTGCTGCGGAGCTCGCCGAGGGTCGCCGGCCTGACGGTTTCGGTCATGGCCCAACGCTACGTCCCCCACACAACGGTGGGGCCCTCACTACTAGGCTGCTCGGGTGCCGACTCCCTCGCTTGACGCCGTGGTCGCAACACTTCCGAGCGAAGGGTCCTTCTCGATCTGGGCCGGCCCGGTGCAGGGGCCGGCCCGCTTCGCCTGCAACGAGAGTGCTCCTCACTACGCGGCGAGCACGATGAAGATCGCGCTCGTCCTCGGCGCCTACCGGCAGGCCGAGGCCGGCCACCTCGACCTCGACAATCTCGTGACCGTGCACGGTGACTTCGCCTCGGTGATCGAGGGCCAACGCTTCGAGATGGACCACTCCGACGACAGTGACGAGGCGCCGTGGGACCGGATGGGCACCGAGGTGTCGCTGCGCTGGCTGGCCGACCGCGCGATCGTCAGGTCGAGCAACCTGGCCACGAATCTGCTGCTCGAGGCGGTGGGCCTGTCGGCGGTCGCAGCAGCGCTCGAGTCCGTCGGTGCCACCGACAGCGTGGTCGCGCGCGGAATCGAGGACGGGCCGGCCCGCGAGGCGGGCCACCAGAACATCGTGACCGCCCTGGACCTGGCCCGGACCCTCCAGGCACTGGTCTCGGGCACACCGGCCGGTCGGGCAAGCTGTGACGAGATTCTGGCGGTGCTCGCCGCGCAGCAGATCAACGACGCCATCCCCGTCGGGCTTCCGCCGGGCACCAAGGTCGCGCACAAGTCGGGCTGGGTGGAGGGCATCTCGCACGACGCGGGGGTCGTCTACCCCGGCGACTCCGCCGCCTACGTCTTCGTGATGTGCACAACCTCCACGCTGGACGAACAGCCCGGCCTCGACCTGATCGGGCGAGCCTCTGCCGCCGCCTGGGACGATCGCGAGGCGCTGGCGTGACGATCACCGACGTGCGCACCAGCACGCCTCGACACGTCCCGGCCCGAGGTCCCGACCGATGTGACGATCTCGGTACGCGACGCCGAGCCGCCCGGTGGGCGTCGTCCTCGCCCGTCGTCGGCGGGTTCGTCTACGGCGAGGCGACCGTGGTGCTGCCGCGGGCGCCCGGCCTCGGGACAGCCGGCCTCGCATGACGGCCCGACGGATCGCCATCGAGGTGGCCACCGGGTGGACCGCACCGGATGCCCCGCGGGAGATCGACGCACCGGCGGTGGCCGATACGCCGGACCTGCGGCTTTGGACCGACTCGATGGGCGCCGGCCAGCGCCTCGGTTTGCACGGTCGCACCCTCACGCAGTACCTGTCCGGCGAGCCGGTGATCGTGATCGAGGAGTCTGGGGACTGGCTCCGGGTCGTCGGTCCGTGGCAGCCGGCACCCGAGGACCCGCGGGGCTACCCGGCCTGGGTCCGCCGCGCGCATCTGACCGCGGAGGCCGGGGCTGGTGAGGACGCGCCGACGGCCGACGGCGGTTCGGGACCAGGCGCTGCGCCGACACCCCGCGGCGACGCAGCGGCCGAGCTGCCGCCGGCGGCGGGGGTTGCCGCCGACCGGGTTGCGGTCCTGGACTTCGCCCGCGGCTTCCTCGGGCTCGGATACCTCTGGGGCGGCACCTCCCCGTACGGGCTCGACTGCTCCGGCCTGGTGCACTACACCTACCGACAGGCCGGGGTGGTCGTGCCGCGGGATGCCCAGGCCCAGCACGACGCGGCGCCCGCGGTGGCGCCCGGAAACGAGCGGGCAGGCGACCTGTACTTCTTCGGTTCCGACGTCGACAAGGTCACCCATGTCGGCTTCGTGGTCGAGCCGGGCGTGATGCTGCACGCGCCCCAGACCGGAGGCCGGATCGAGCTGGTCGAGCTGGTCGAGCTGCCGCGCAAGCTCCGGACCGCACTCGTCGGGCGCGGCCGCTTTCTGTCTGAGTCAGTCAACCTGGCCTGAGTCAGTCAACCTGGCCTGAGGCAGTCGGCTCTCTCAGCCGGCGTCTGGGCCGGGCCGCCGGGTGTCGGCTGCCGCAGTCCCGGACTCACCGGCCTCATCTGTTGCTGTCTGCTCGGCGGCCCGGAGCTGGGCCCGGCGCCGGTTGGACGCAAGGCTGGCGGTAGTGGTGATCACGAGCGTGCCGACGATGACCAGCAACGAGACCCAGATCGGGAGCTCCGGCGCCCAACCGACCTGCTGACCGCCGTTGACGAACGGCAGCTCGTTGGTGTGCAGGGCATGGAGCACCAGCTTCACCCCGATGAAGCCGAGCAGGAACGCCAACCCGTAGGACAGGTAGACCAGCCGCTCGAGCAGACCACCGATGAGGAAGTAGAGCTGCCGCAGCCCCATCAGCGCGAACACGTTCGCTGTGAAGACCAGGTAGGGCTCGCTGGTGAGCCCGTAGATGGCCGGGATCGAGTCGAGCGCGAAGAGCAGGTCGGTCGTGCCCAGCGTGACAACGACGATGAACATCGGGGTGATCAGCCGCCTGCCACCGACCCTGGTGAGCAGCTTCGTGCCGTCGTAGGTGTCGGACGTCGGCAGCCACCGCGTGACCTGGCGAACCAACCGGTTCTCGTGGAAGCCGGCAGGGTCGTCCCGGCCGCTCGCGAGCTTGACGGCCGTATAGACCAGGAAGAGGCCGAACAGGTAGAAGACCCAGGTGAAGTTGTTGATCGCGGCCGCGCCCAGCCCGATGAAGATGCCGCGCATCAGCAGGGCGAGCACGATGCCCACCATCAGTGCCCACTGCTGGTAGCGGCGGGGCACGAGGAACGAGTTCAGGATGATGATGAAAATGAACAGGTTGTCGACCGACAGCGAGTACTCCGTAAGCCAGCCGGCGAAGAACTCGCCACCGGCGGTCGCGCCGGAGAAGTGCGCGACCCCGATGCCGAAGAGCACGGCGGCGCCGATGTAGCCAACGAGCGCGACGCTGACCTCGCGAACAGAAGGCTCGTGCGGGCGTCGACCGATGATGAAGACGTCGAAGAGCAAGAGGGCGGACGTGACCACGACCGTCACCACCCACACCCAGATCGGGATGGTCATGGCTTACCTCCGGAGGCTCGGGAAACGCTGGCTCCGAAGGTCTTCTCCGCCGCACGGTGGTGGCCGGCCAGCAGCGCCGGGTGCGACACCGGACCCAGGCCCGAGGACGATCACCGTGATGACGACGCGCTGCGCAGGAGTACTCCCCTTCGCGCCTCTACTGTCGCAGATCCGAGCAGCCGCTTCAAACCGTGAGTGCACGTGTGGCCGGGCGCGACCCGTGTGCCGTCGAGCGAGTCGCAGACGGTCGGCGCGGTGGATGATGGACAGTGATGCCACTGCAGGCACCGTTCCTCGAGTCGGACGACCTATAGGACGAGTCAGTTCACAGCGTCCGATGTGCTTGTGGGCGGTGCTGGCGTCCCGAAGGGCGGTCAGCCGCAAAACACCGACCAGCAGATGTCGTTCCGCAACCGTTGGTCGTCAAGTACGAGCTCGCGTATCGCTTCCGGGAGCTGTTCGAGGTTGTCCCGAGTTCCGTGGAACTTCGGTGGCGGTCCGGTGAGCATCAGGCTGCGCTCACGGTCTGAGTGTTGCAGTCGGCTCCGACACTTCGGGCAGCGACGTGCTGCTCGAGCGCGGTGCGGAGTGCGGGCAGGTGCAGGTGGCCGTTCACGCGGCGGAACTGCTTGTTGGCTTCGACCATCCCCGCCGCGCACCAGCGCAGCGCCATCTGCCCGTCGCGCCACCGCTTGACGTTGCGGGCGTGGTCACGGCTGATCGAGATCATCGATTCCACGGCGTTGGTGCTGCGCAGCGTCCGCGCGAGGGTGGGTGGCACGTCGAGGCGGAGCACGGTCAGCGTCTCGTGGAGGCCTTCGCGGAGGCTGCCGGCGGCGCCGGGGTGGGTCTTGTCCAGTTCCTTGGCCAGCGCCTCGAGCATGGCTTCGGCCTCCAGCGCGGAGTCGGCGTGATAGGCAGCGCGCATCCGCTTGGCGACCGGGCCGCGCATCTTCTCAGGCAGGTGGTCGCGGACGTTGCGGAGCTTGTGGATCTGGCACCTGGCGATGACGGGCTGGTCGAAGACCTCCTTGATGCCGGCCGCGAGGGCCTTGGCGCCGTCGAGGACGGCGAGGATGGGCTTGGTGGTGTCCAGGCCGCGCTCGCGCAGTCCGGTGAGCAGTTCCTTGACCACGGTGGTGTTCTCTGTGGAGCCCTCGACCAGGCCCAGCGGGTGCTTGGTTCCGTCGATGTCGATGCCCAAGGCGACCACGCACAGGTGCTCGGCGAAGTAGACCCCGTCGATCATCAGCGCGACCAGGTCCAGCTCGGAGAGGTCCTGGCCGAGCAGGTCGGCCAGCGCGGTCTCGGTCATCGTCACGAACCGGCGCGAGACCGCCGACTTCGAGGTCGATCTCGACCGCTCGATGACCTGTTCGCCGACCGGCTCCAGGCCGACCGGGTAGCGCCGGGTCGACAGCCCAGCGAGCATCTTCTCCATCGCCATCTTGCCGAGTAGCTCGGTGCCGTTGAACAGCGCATAGGCCGGCACCGGCAGCTCTCCGGTGCCGTCACTTGCCCGGACCCGCGGCCGGGTCACCGGCACCCGCCGACCGCCGAGGGAGACCGACCCGGCCTCGGTGCCGTGCCGGGTCGCGGTCCGGTCCGGGTCGTGCTTGCCGCGCGGGCCGCACGCCGCGGTCACGTCTGCCTCCATCAACTGCTGCATCACCTGCAGCCCGGCGCCGACCGCGAGGGCCAGCAGCCCCTCGCGCATGTCCGCGGCGATCTCCTCCATCGCGATGCTGACCTGCTCGGGTACGGCGAGGTCGTTCGTGTCGGTGGCGTGCGTCTGGTACTTCTTGGTCACAGCGGTCCCCTGTTCGTTGGGTTGTCTTGGCGGACGCCCAACACCTACCGCAAGGAAGGCATCGGACGGGGGACCGCCACCTCAAGTTCTACGAGACCCGGGACATCCTCCCGTACGCGGGTTATATCGACGCTTTCAAGCAC
>JBOHDU010000018.1:0-3100 GCA_050700615.1 Nocardioidaceae bacterium | reverse complement strand
GCCTGTGCCTTGGGTGCAGTCGTTTGTCTGGCGGCTGACGGCGTTGCGGGGGTGCGGGCGACGACCGTGGACGTGGCGTGCCTCGGCGCCTTCTGTTCTTGGCGCATTGATGCTCTCCATTGGCTTGACGGTGACGGGCTGTACTTCAGCATCGGACCATCCGTCACCGCAGCCTGATGGCGCGGTGAAAAGTGGCGCTTCAACCGAGTTGACGACAATCGCGGAGAACATGGCCGCGCAGAACGGGGATCCCTCCGCGTCGACGATCCTTTCGGCTGCCTCGACTCACGCGCGGGCAGTGGCGGCGGTGGGAGGGGGCGACGTGGTGACGGGGAATGAGCCCGTGTACGCCGTCGTCGTGATCGGGCAGTTCACCGGCTCCATGGCAAAGATTCCCGCAGGTACCCAACCGCCGACGGGCAGCGCGTTGACGATCGTCGTCGATGCGTCTGACTATTCGGTGCTGGACTGGGGTATCGACACTACCGCTCCTGACCTGTCCCAGCTCGGCACGGTGACCAAGCTTCGCTGATCAGGTGTGATGCGTCGGCTCGCGACGGTCGCTGCTCGGCGCGCCGACCGGCTCGTCTTCGGGGGTGTCGCGGTGAAGGAGGAGGCCGGCCATGACAAGGCCAATGCCGGCCAGGTCTTGCCAGGTGGGGACTTGCGCCAGCAGCACCAGGCCCATGACGATGGCCGCGGCGGGGAGCAGGGCGAGCATCAACGCGAAGGTGGCCCGGGGGAGCCTGGCCATGGCGAGTTGGTCGGAGACGTACGGGATGACCGAGGAGCAGATGCCGACCCCGACCGCCCAGAGCAGCCACAGCGGGTGGCCCAGCGCGGGCAGGGCAGAGGTGATGCCAATCGGAGTGATGGCCACGGCGGCGACGATCATTGCCGCTCCGAGCTGGTCGATACCGCTCATGTCCACGGCCGCCGAGCGCGCGCTTCCGTCCTCGGCGGGCACGTGGGTGTGGGCGATGCGGTGGCCCAGAATCACGTAGGCCACGAAGCCGGCACAGTTGGCAAAAGCGAACACGAATCCCCACGGCGTGGCCACCAGCCGCAGCTCGGTCAGCGCGGCTATCCCGGACACCGCCAGGACCAGCGCGGTCAGGTTGCGCTTGGTGCGGGCGCCGAGGGCAGCCAGCGCCAAGGTGCCGAGGAACTCGATCGCCCCGACCGTGGCCAGCGGCAGCAGGGCCAGGGCCAGGTAGAACACGGCGTTCATTCCGGCCAGCACCACCCCGAGACCGAGCAACACCCACCGTTGCGCCAGGGTCATCCGGGCCAGCAGCCGCCACGGCCGACGCCAGGCGGCGAACACCGCCGCCGCGGTGGCGATCCGCCACCAGGCCACTCCCAGCGGCCCGAGCCGAGTGAACAACAGCACCGCCAACGACGGGCCCAGGTAATGGAACACCGCGCTGGTCAGGAAGTACGACGTCGGCGGCAAGGCGAACACCACCCGTGTCACGCGCCTGCCCCTTGTCGCTGTCGGAGCTGTCTCGCTGGTGGCCATGGGATAATCATTCAAAGGCTAATGGCCACATGGGAATAGCAGGTTTGCGAAAGTGGGCGTGAAATGGCTAAGGATGCAATGCGGAGGGACCGAAACTCCTTAAACGGTGGCCGTACGTCGTTGGACGAGACCAACGTGCGGCTGCTGACCGAGCTGCGCGACAATCCGCGGATCAGCATGTCCGCGCTGGCCCGCCGGGTCGGCATGAGCTCACCGGCGGTCACCGAACGCGTGCAACGCCTCGAACGCGCCGGTGTGATCGCCGGTTACCGTCTCGACCTCGATCCCGGCGCACTCGGCCTCCCCGTGGCCGCCTACGTACGCATCCGCCCCGCCCCCGGACAGCTTCCCAAGATCGCCACCCTCGCTCTCGAGATGCCGCAAGTCAGCGAATGCCACCGAATCACCGGCGAGGACTGCTTCCTCCTGAAAGTCCACGCCCCGGCCGTCGACCAACTCGAAGACCTACTCGACAAGTTCCTCCTCTACGGACAGACCACCACCTCGATCGTCCAGTCGAGCCCGGTCCCACCACGGCCTCTCCCCGTCGCACCCGCCGCGACACCGAACGGCGCGTGAGCAGCGAGACCCCGGTGCCCGCCACCCGATGGTCTGCCCGAAACTCTCCGACTCGTGACGGCAGCGTTGTGCGGTGACCTGTGGTACCGAGGTGGCTGCAATTCACTGCACAGGCAGTCCCTGCACCGCAGGTGGAACCTGCGTCGACTCGTACAGCGCAGGTCCTGAGAACATGTCCTCCGATCGCTGACGTCGCTGTGCAACGCCGCACGCACGTGCCATTTGCCCGCCGACGTGCATGCCTTCCGAGCCTCGTGTATCTTGATATCAAGATATTAGGACGTGGCGTTCGACCTGACCCGCCGGCAGGGTGGCTCAGCAGGTGGTCGAGGACGCCGGATGAAGGAGAACGCAGCGATGAGCATGGTTGACAGCTTTGGCGCCAAGGGCACGCTCGACGTCGACGGGACGTCGTACCAGATCTATCGGGTGTCAGCCGTGACGGGTCAGGGGGCCCAGGTCGCAAGCCTGCCCTTCAGCCTGAAGGTGCTGCTCGAGAACCTGTTGCGCACCGAGGACGGGGCCGACATCACGGCCGCCGACGTCAGGGCGGTCGCGGCCTGGGACCAGGACGCGCAGCCGAGCCAGGAGATCCAGTACACACCGGCGCGGGTCATCATGCAGGACTTCACCGGGGTGCCGGCGATCGTCGACCTGGCGACGATGCGCGAGGCGATGAAGGACCTCGGCGGCGATCCCAACAAGATCAACCCGCTGGCACCGGCCGAGCTGGTGATCGACCATTCGGTGATCGCCGATGTCTTCGGGACACCGGGCGCTTTCGAGCGCAACGTCGAGCTGGAGTACCAGCGCAATGTCGAGCGCTACCAGTTCCTGCGGTGGGGCCAGAGCGCATTCAACCAGTTCAAGGTCGTACCGCCCGGCACCGGAATCGTGCACCAGGTCAATATCGAGCACCTGGCGCGGGTCGTCTTCTCCCGCGACGGTGTCGCGTATCCGGACACGCTGGTCGGCACCGACTCGCACACGACCATGGTC
>JBOHDU010000017.1:0-1918 GCA_050700615.1 Nocardioidaceae bacterium | reverse complement strand
TACTCAACCTGCTTGATCGCAACCGGGTCTGCACCGATGCCGAGGACGCACGATCCCTCGCAGGGTGCAGGGCATAGGCGGCCGGTGAACTCGGGGAAGTTGTTCGTCGCGTGCAGCCTCTCGAGCGCGCCCTCCCAGTCGTCGCGATATACCAGGTCGTTCCACTCCGGGATCAGGTTGCCGAGCGGACAACCCTGGTGGCAGAACGGGATACCGCAGTCCATGCACCGACTCGCTTGGTTCGTGATGATCGGCAGCAGCGTGCGCCCGACGTCGTCGGGGTAGACCTCGTGCCAGTCGCCGACCCGCTCGCCGACGGAGCGACGCTCCGCCACCACCCTCTCGTGCTCGAGGAAACCCCGGGGGTCAGCCATCGAGTGCTCCCATCATCGCGACCGTGGCTTCCTGCTTGTCGAGACCCTCGCGGTCGGCAGCCGCCCGCGCGGTCACGACTCGCTTGTAGTCGCACGGCATCACTTGGGTGAACCGACGACGGGCAATGCTCCAGTCGGCGACGAGTGCCTGCGCGACCGGCGACCCAGTCTCCTCCGCATGTCGAACGACCAGACGATGCACGATCTCGGCCGCCGCGCTGGACAGCGGATCCAACTCGACGAGCTCCGGGTTGACCCGATCGGCGTCGAGGTCGAGGACGTACGCGACGCCGCCGCTCATCCCGGCGGCGAAGTTGCGCCCGTGCGGACCGAGGACCACGACCTGACCGCCGGTCATGTACTCGCAGCCGTGGTCTCCGACACCTTCGACGACCAGGTCTGCCCCAGAGTTGCGGACCGCGAAGCGCTCGCCTACCCGACCCCGGAGGAACACCTCACCCGCCGTCGCGCCGTAGCCGATCACGTTGCCAGCGATCACCTGCTCCTCGGCGACGAACAGAGCAGCGGGGTCCGGCCGTACGACGATGCGGCCACCGGAAAGTCCCTTGGCGAGGTAGTCGTTGGCGTCGCCCTCGAGCCGTATAGTGACGCCCGCGGGCAGAAACGCGCCGAAGGACTGTCCGGCCGAACCGGTGAAGGTCAGGTCGATCGTCTCGTCGGGCAGGCCCTGCGGATGTGCCTTGGTGACCTCGTGCCCGAGCATGGTGCCCACGGTTCGGTTGACGTTGCGCACGCCGAGCCTGGCTCGCACCGGCTCACCGGTATCGATGGCCGCGCGACACATCTCGACCAGCATGTTGTCGAGAGCATTCTCGAGCCCGTGCTCCTGCGCGCGGGTGCGCCGGCGGGCGGCGCCCACGGGCAATGCGGGCACGTGCAGGATCGGCTCGAGGTCCAGCCCGGCCGCCTTCCAGTGACCTACGGCTCTGCGCACGTCGATCGCCTCGACCTGGCCGATCGCCTCGTCGAGGTTTCGGAACCCGAGCTCGGCCAAAAGCTCTCGCACCTCCTGGGCGACGAACTCGAAGAAGTTCACGACGTGCTGCGCCTGTCCGGTGAACCGCTCCCGAAGGAGGGGGTTCTGGGTGGCCACTCCGACGGGGCAGGTATCGAGGTGGCACACCCGCATCATCACGCAACCGGACACCACGAGCGGCGCGGTGGCGAAGCCGAACTCCTCGGCCCCCAAGAGCGCGGCCACGACCACGTCACGACCGGTCTTGAGCTGCCCGTCGGTCTGCACCGTGATCCGGTCGCGCAGGCCGTTGAGCAGCAGGGTCTGCTGCGTCTCGGCCAGCCCAAGCTCCCAGGGTGCACCGGCGTGCTTGAGCGAGGTGAGCGGGGCAGCGCCGGTGCCGCCGTCGTGACCCGAGACGAGCACCACGTCGGCATGCGCCTTCGCCACACCCGCCGCCACAGTGCCGACCCCCACCTCCGCCACCAGCTTGACGTGGATCCGGGCCGCAGGGTTGGCGTTCTTGAGGTCGTGGATCAGCTGGGCCAGATCCTCGATGGAGTAGATG
>JBOHDU010000016.1:0-6467 GCA_050700615.1 Nocardioidaceae bacterium | reverse complement strand
GCACGATGGCGATGCGAGCCGACCGAGAGCCGCAGGCCACGACGAAGTCACGAAGCACGGTACGGCGCTGCAGCTTGTCCTCGGCGCCGCCGATCACGAACAGAGTGCCGACATGGGTGGCTGAGTCCGACATGCGTTGCACCCTACGACCTGCCGACCCGCCGCCGGGCGAGGAACCCGACCATCCGGGCTGAGGCGTGCACCCGGTGCGGCAGGATGGACATCATGAAGGACTCCGCGTACCGACGCCTGGTCGTGATGCGCCATGCCAAGACCGAGCAGTTCGCGTCCAACGACCGTGGGCGACGCCTGACCGGGCGCGGCCGCAGGGACGCGACCCAAGCCGGTCGGTGGCTCAGCACCCACGGTGTCGTGCCTGACTTCGTGCTGATCTCATCGGCGACCCGGGCTGTCGGCACGTGGGAACGGGTGCGCGAGGGACTCGGAACATCACCACGGGTGCGGATGCTCGAGGAGCTCTACTCGGCTTCGGTCGACGACGCCCTCGAGCTCTGCGCACTCGCACCTGACAGCGCGGTGACCGTGCTGATGATCGGTCACAATCCCACGATGGCCGAGCTCGCCCAGGCGCTGCAGCGCGAGCCGCAGGAGAAGTGGGCGCCGCACCTGCCCACGTCCGGACTCGCCGTTCTCGACTGTGACGCGGCGTGGGACGACATGCAGCCCGGCGTGGCCGCACTGATGCACTGGTACGCCCCTCGTGGCTGAAGCCTGCGCTCCTCCAAGCCCGGGGGGTCTTGGCCTCATGGTGGACTCGATGGTCGGCTCGTCGTCGACGCGAGCCGGTCAGGGGACGGCGGGGCTGGGGGTGATGACGCCGTGTTCGCGATCGGCCGCCTCGATGTCTTCGCGGCTGATGCCGAGGAGGTAGAGGATCGCGTCGAGGTAGGGAACGTTGACAGCGGTGTGGGCCGCGTCCCGAACCACCGGCTTGGCGTTGAAGGCGATCCCGAGCCCGGCCTCGGCGAGCATGTCGAGATCGTTGGCGCCGTCGCCGATGGCCACGGTCCGGTCGAGCGTGATCTTGGAGTCGCGGGCGAAGTCGCGCAGCGCTGCGGCCTTTCCGGCCCGGTCGATGACCGGCCCGTCGATGCGGCCGGTCAGTCGCCCGTCGACGATCTCGAGCCGGTTGGCTCGGGCGTAGTCGATCTCGAGGTCGGCGGCCAGCCGGTCGGTGAGCTGGGTGAAGCCGCCGCTGACGATCGCGAACCGGTAGCCCAGCCGCTTGAGGATACGGACCATGGTCCGTGCGCCCGGGGCCAGTTGCACGCCGGCGTACACATTGTCGATCGCGTGCGCCTCGAGGCCGGCCAGCAGCCCGACGCGTCCGCGCAGTGCCTGCTCGAAGTCGATGGTGCCGTGCATCGCCTGGTCGGTGATCGCCGCCACCTCGTCCGCCACACCCGCGCGCTCGGCGAGTAGATCGATCACCTCTCCTTGAACGAGGGTGGAGTCGACGTCCATCACGATCAGCCGGCGGCCGTGCCGGAGCAGTCCGGCGGCTTGCACGGCGACGTCGACGTGTTGACGCACGGCCTCGGCCGCCAGCTCCTCTCGGAGCCGGACCAGGTGTGCGCCGGAGACGTGGAACTCGATGGCGGTGACCGGATAGCGCGCCATTCTCACGATCCGGTCGATATTCGCGCCGAGGTCGGCGATCCGCCCGGCGATCGCGGCGACCGCCCGCGCGGTCAAAGGGTGTCCCAGGACAGTCACGTGGGCCCGCCCCTCGCGGCGTTGCTCGTTGTCACCCTGGCCGCCGTCGATCTCGACGTCCATGTCGAGAGCCCGTGCGGCACTTCGCAGCGAGCGCACAAGCGTGGCGTCATCGCGCGGAACAGACACCAAGATGCCGAGTACGAGCCGCCCGCGGAGCACGATCTGTTCGATGTCGAGCACGTCAAGCCCGAAGTCCGCGAGCACGCCGAACGTCGCCGCCGTGACACCCGGCCGGTCCCGGCCGGTCAGGGTCACTAGCAGCGTCGTAGGGCTCGTCATCGCGGCCTCAGGCTACCGGCTGGCCCGCTCGTCCTCCGCCCCGGAAGCCTGCAGGCGGTCCGGTCAGATGCCGTCGAGGGACGAGGCGCTGGCAACGAGTGCCGCTACCGCGCAGTGTCTGAGTAGGCGGAGGACCTCACGCCTGCTGTCCACGTCGTTCACCGACAGCGCGCCGCCGTCGTCCCGAAGCGCCAAGCGGGCGATCTCGAGGCTGCGCAGCCCATCGACCAGGAGCTTCGTCGCGGGCCCCGACGACGACGGGAGCGGGCTGTCGAGCCGAGCCGGCGACCGCAGGTTCATCAGCGCGTCGGCGGCCTCGGGACTCCAGGCCGCGAGGTCGAGCGCCGCCAGGTCGGCCGCCGCCTGGGTGATCGCGAGCCGAAGCTCGCGCGCTGCGCTCGCGACGTCAGGGAGGAACGCCGGTATCTGGGCCGGAGCCCCCCGCCACCAGGTGAGGTCGCTCGAGCGGTGCGGTATCAGCCCGAGCTCGGCGTCGTGAAGCAGGACCGCTTCGCCGGCCTCGACCGCGTCGGCGTTGAACGCAGCCGGCCCACCCAGCCCGAGCAGGTCCCCTGGGAGCGGCAGGCTCACGCTCACCCGCGAGATGCCGTGTCGGCGCAGATCGGCGAGCAGGAGCGCCGGGGCGGAACGCTCCCCGGGGCGCAGGCTGAACTCGGCCTGGCCGTCGTCCCCGACGATCCCCGCGATCGTGTCATCGGCGCTGACGCGCTGCTGCAGCCAGGCGTTGAGCCAGCAGGCGAGACGCACCGCCCCAGGAACGAAGAACACGCGCAAAGCCTACGAGCCACGCACCCGCCCGGCCACGCCGCCGGAGAGCGTGGGGGCCGGCAGAGATGCGATCGTCCGGAGCCGGTAGGGCGTGCAATAGGTTGGTACCTAGTCGAGCTGGCGAAGAGGGGCACATTGTGGCAGCGGTCATCGAGCTGGCCGGCGTCTCCGTCGTCAAGGGTCGTAGCCGACTGCTTCATGACATCTCCTGGCAGGTCAGCGACGACGAGCGCTGGGTGGTACTCGGGCCCAACGGTGCAGGGAAGACCACCCTGCTCCAGGTGGTCGGCGCCCAGCTGTACCCGACCGACGGCGTCGTGGGGTTGCTCGGGGAAGTGGTCGGGACGGTCGACGTGTTCGAGCTTCGGCCGCGCATCGGCCTCACGAGCGCCGCGCTCGCGGAGCGGATCCCGCGAAGTGAGCGGGTCAGCGATGTGGTCCTGTCGGCGTCATATGCCGTTCTCGGGCGCTGGAAGGAGCACTACGACGACCTCGACCACGTGCGGGCCGCGAGCCTGCTGCGCGAGGTCGGCGTCACCAGGCTGGCCGACCGGACGTTCGGTACCCTCAGCGAGGGTGAGCGTAAGCGGGTCCAGATCGCGCGAGCACTCATGACCGACCCCGAGCTGCTGCTGCTCGACGAACCGGCCGCCGGACTCGACCTTGGGGGGCGGGAGGACCTCGTCAGCACGTTGTCCGTGCTGGCGTCCGACGCCGGGTCACCCGCCACCGTGATGGTGAGTCACCATGTGGAGGAGATCCCGCCCGGCTTCACGCACGTGCTGATGCTTCGTGACGGACGGGTCGTGTCGGCCGGCGACATCGAGTCGACACTGACCGAGCAGGCGTTGTCGGCGACCTTCGGAATGCCGCTGCGGCTGGAGAGGCACGACGGCCGGTTCGCTGCTCGTCGCAGATCACGGGCACGCCGACGACCGCTGACATAGGGTCGAGTCATGGACTGGGTGAGTAATCATGGTTGGCAGTCCTGGCTGATCATCAGTCTTCTCTTGGCCGGTGCCGAGTTGACCACACTCGACCTGACTTTGCTGATGCTCGCGGTCGGTGCCGCTGTCGGTTGCCTGCTCGCGGTGCTCGGCCTGGCGGTCGCGGTCCAGGTGATCGGTGCCGTCGTGGTGGCGGTGGCGATGCTTGCGTTCGTGCGCCCGAACGTCGTACGCCGCCTGCACGCCGGTCCGACCCTCGAGAACCTGCCGGCGGCGCTGGTCGGGGAGTCGGGACTGGTGCTGGAGCAGGTGACGGCCCACGACGGCCGGGTCAAGCTCCGCGGTGAGATCTGGTCGGCCCGGACCCAGGATCCTAGCGTCGTGGTCGAGCCTGGCAAGACGATCAGCGTCGTCAAGATCGATGGTGCGACCGCCATCGTGTTCCCGCTCGAGTAAGCCGGTCCCGTCGTACGGGTATGTGTAACGTGGGTGTCCGGACACCCGGGGCCACGGCGCACGGTGGTGCGGGTGCTAAGCCCTGAAGGGGGTTGTCCCAATGGTGCTCCTGATCGTTCTTGCCGTGGTCGTGATCGTTGCGATCATCGTGTTGTTCAAGACCGTGCGCATCGTTCCGCAGGCGTACGCCGGCGTCGTCGAGCGGTTCGGAAAGTACCGGACCACGCTGTCGGCGGGGCTCAACCTCGTGACGCCGTTCGTGGACCGGGTCCGCTACCAGATCAACCTGCGCGAGCAGGTCGTCAGCTTCCCGCCACAACCGGTGATCACTGAGGACAACCTGGTGGTCTCGATCGACACGGTCATCTACTTTCAGGTGACCAACCCGGTCGCCGCGACGTACGAGATCGAGAACTACATCCAGGCGATCGAGCAGCTCGTGATGACGACGCTTCGCAACATCATCGGCGGCATGGACCTCGAGCAGGCTCTGACCAGCCGCGACGAGGTCAACAGCCGGCTCCGTGGCGTGCTCGACGAGACGACCGGGCGCTGGGGGATCCGGGTCAACCGGGTCGAGCTGAAGGGCATCGATCCACCGCCGTCGATCAAGGACTCGATGGAGAAGCAGATGCGTGCCGATCGGGACAAGCGCGCGGTGATCCTGACTGCGGAGGGCATGCGTCAGTCCCAGATCCTCACCGCGGAAGGTCAGAAGCAGTCCTCGATCCTGACCGCCGAGGGCGAGCGCCAAGCCACCATCTTGAGGGCCCAGGCCGACCGCGAGTCACGGATCCTGCGGGCACAGGGTGAGGGCCAGGCGATCCTGACCGTCTTCCAGGCCATCCATGACGGGTCGCCCGATCAGGCGCTGTTGGCCTACCAGTACCTGCAGATGCTGCCGAGGATCGCCGAGGGTGACGCCAACAAGGTCTGGATCGTGCCAAGCGAGATCGGTCGCGCCCTCGAAGGCCTGGGCAGCACCCTCGGGTCGATCAAGGGCATCGCACCGGAGACCAGCGGTTCGAACCGGCGGGTCGACTACGGCGCGCCCGTCGATGCAGATCTGCCGGGCGGTGGCGGCGAGCACGGCGCACTGAGCAGTGCTCATCAGGAAGTAGCCGAGGCCATCGCGTCGGCTGAGGCGGCCGCCAACCCCGCCACGTCGACGCATCCGCACGAGCCGATTCCACCGGCGGAGTCCGGCGCCGATGACTCGGTCCCGGAGCCGGCACCCGACGCCGCCGCGCCGACCATCGGATCGCAAGCCTCCGGGTCGCAGGGCGCAGAGCCTGGAGCGCCCCCGGCCGACGAGGCGCCGTCCGGTGAACCACCGGTAGGTTCCCAACCGCAGTGACGCCCGTCGAGGACCTCGCGGTCTTCGTCGCGGGGATGATCGCCGGGACTATCAACACCATCGTCGGGTCGGGCACCCTCGTGACGTTCCCGACGCTGCTGGCGGTCGGCTATCCGCCGGTGCTGGCGAACGTCTCCAACACGGTTGGCCTGGTGCCCGGGTCCATCTCCGGTGTCATCGGCTACCGGCGAGAGCTGAGCGGGCAGCGGTCCCGGCTGACGCGTCTGTGCATCGCCTCCGTGGTCGGCGGTGTCATCGGAGCCCTACTGCTGCTGACGTTGCCCGCGTCTGCGTTCCAGGCGATCGTTCCCGCGCTGATCGGCGTCGGTTGCCTGCTCGTCGTGGTGCAGCCCTGGATCGCGCGACACCTCAGCCCACCGGAACAGGCGCCACCGCACGGGTCGGTGCTGGTCTGGTGCCTCGTCCTGCTCGTCGGGATCTACGGCGGTTACTTCGGGGCGGCGCAGGGGGTGTTGTTGATAGCCATCCTCGGGCTCGGCCTCAGCGAGACGATGCAACGCATCAATGCGGCGAAGAACGTGCTGGCGCTGGTCGTCAATGCCGTCGCAGCGGTGGTGTTCATCGCGCGATCCGACGTGTCGTGGAAGGCGGCCGGACTGATCGCGGCCGGGTCGATCATCGGCGGCCAGATCGGTGCCACTGTCGGTCGGCGGCTCCCGACGCCGGTGTTCCGGGGGTTCGTGGCACTCGTTGGGGTGGTGGCGATCGTCAAGCTGGTGTTCTTCGACTGATTCCTCGGCCGGTCGGCACGGCGTAGTCGAGCCACTTCCTGGCGTGGTCGAAGGCCGTGTCTCTCACGTCCTTGCGGGACAGGAACACGTCGTGCAAGGCGTTGTCGACGCGGATGACCGTGACCTGGCCAGAGAGCCGATGCGACC
>JBOHDU010000015.1:0-3514 GCA_050700615.1 Nocardioidaceae bacterium | reverse complement strand
TCTTCACGTCGAGGTACCCGAGAGCTGTGCCACCGGGCGTCTCGGCGTACAGCCGCTCGTGGCCATAGCGCGCCCAACGCCGCACGATCCACCCCGTCATGCCCACCCCCTACTCCCAGACCTCGCTCTCAGAGTTCCATTCGCCGCTGGTCGCTGCACCCGAAAGCACAGGATCCGCACACGCGAACACCGCGGCCAGGACGTCCGCGAGCTGTTCGGGTAGGTGGTCCGAGTTGCGGCGGTGCCACTGGACCCACCTCGCACGGGCGATCGGGGCTGTGGGTGGCGCGGCGTCGCGGGGTGGCAGTCCTAGGCTGCACATATGGAGCGATCGGTGCGGGGATCGATACCGCCGCGAGGATCCGAGGTGCCTGGTCACACGTCGAACCCCACGCCGGCCACTTCGTCCGGAACGAAGCACCGGGCTGTTTTGCAGCCGCGGCGGGATCGCCTGACCAGCAAGGCGTGAGGCAGACGCGAGGCGCGATCGCAGGGCCGGTGAAGAAAGTTCATGATCGATGTCGAAGCGCCAGTCGGCCGTTCGACGTACGTGCCAGAAGCAACTCTTCAGCAACCAGTAGGAGTGATCAAGATGCCACGTTTCATGGGATTCGTGAGGATGGAAGAGGGCGTCGGGACGCCGCCACAGGCGCTGTTCGAGGCGATGGACGAGTACATCGGCGAGCGCGCCGCCAAGGGCATTTTCCTCGACGGCGGGGGTCTGTACGGGACCGAGGATGCCGTGAACTACGTGGTCCGTCAGGGTGAGGTCACCCGGGTCGACGGACCGTACGCCGAGGCCAAGGAGGTCGTCGGTGGCTGGGCAATCATGGAGTACCCCAGCCTCGAGGAGGCCGCGACCGACCAGCAGTCGTTCGCCGAGTTGCACGCGAAGTACTGGCCCGAGGTCGCCGTAATCTCGACCTTGCGCCAGATCTCCACCGGCCCCGAGGCGCCCGGGGAGTGAGCCCGGCCGGGTCTGAGCAGGACTCACTACGCTGGCAAGGTGCCGGCAGACACCAGTCTCGATGACCCGAACCAGGCCATCGTCGCCGCGTGGCGGGCCGAATCGGCCCGCCTCGTCGGCGCCCTGACCCGAATGACCCGCGACGTGGGCCTGGCCGAGGACCTCGCTCAGGACGCGCTTGTCGACGCGCTGGAGCAGTGGCCCACCACCGGTGTCCCGGACAACCCGATCGCCTGGCTGATGACCACGGCGAAACGGCGCGGCATCGACCACTTCCGGCGCGCCGAGAGCCTGCGTCGCAAGACCTCGGAGCTCGGCCATGCCCAGCGCAGGGAGGAGGCGGAGATGCCAGAGCTCGACAACCAGGTCGATTACATCGAGGACGACGTCCTCCGACTCATCTTCCTGTCCTGCCACCCTTCCCTGACCGCGGAGTCCCGGGCCGCGCTCACGCTGCGCCTGGTCGGGGGACTGACCACCGCCGAGATCGGCCGCGGGTTCCTGGCGACCGAGTCTGCGATGGGCCAGCGGATCTCGCGGGCGAAGAAGACGCTGGCCGAGGCCCACGCCGAGTTCGAGCTGCCCACCGGGGCCGAGCGGACCGAGCGCCTCGACGACGTCATGGCCGTGATCTACCTGATCTTCAACGAGGGCTACACGGCCACCGCCGGCAAGGACTGGATGCGCCCCGATCTGGCGAACGAGGCGACGCGGCTCGCCCGGATGCTGGCCGCGGTGGCTCCCGACGAGCCCGAGGCGCTCGGTCTGCAGGCGCTGCTGGAGATCCAGAGCTCGCGGATGGAGGCTCGGCTCGACGATGACGGCGTCCCCGTCCTGCTCGACCGGCAGGACCGGAGCCGCTGGGACCAGCTTCTCATCCGGCGGGGGCTGGCCGCCCTGCAGCGGGCCGAGCAGCTCGCCGCACAGGGGACGCCGGTCGGGCGGTACTTCCTGCAGGCCTCGATCGCCGCGCAGCACGCCCGCGCCGCCAGCGCGGAGGACACCGACTGGCGCCGGATCGCGGCCCTGTACGACGTCCTGGCCGGGGCTGCGCCGGGCCCGGTCGTCGAGGTGAACCGAGCGGTCGCACACGGGCGGGCTTTCGGACCGGACGCGGGGCTGGCCGTGCTGAAGCGGCTGGACCCGGGGGCACTGGGTGACTCGCCGCTCGTGCCGAGCGTCCGCGGTGACCTGCTCGAGCGGGCCGGGCTGCACGCTCAGGCGAGCGAGGCGTTCAACGAGGCGGCCACTCGCACCAGAAACGACAGTGAGCGTGTAGTCCTGCACGGTCGCGCCGCGCTGAACCTGGCGCGCGCCTCGAAGTTCAGCTGACCGTTGCCCTCGCGCCATGCGCCGGCGTACTCGATCGGCTCGGGTCGTCGCGACCGAGGGCTGCCGTCTGGGCTCGTACCGCAAACTTGCCGGAGTAGCTGCGCCCTGAACTCGTCGCGCCAGACCGACGTGACTCGCGGTTGCGCTAGCTCCCCGGGTCGACTGTTTGTCCCACCAAGCCGTGGTGCATCGCGGCCATCGTCGCCCCTACACGGTTCGTAACACCGAGCTTGGCGTAGACGTGCTCGACGTGGTTGCTGACCGTTTTCGGAGTGATCGCCAGGCGCTTCGCGATGGCCTTGTTCGGTAGCCCTTGGGCGATCAAGCCGAGCACCTCACTCTCGCGTGCGGTCAACCCCATCGGCCCTTCGGTGCGCGCCCGACTCGTGCGGTGTCCGGCCGCTGTCAGCACTGCGTCGACCGACAGCGGGTCCAGCCGTCCCTGTGCGGCTTCGGCCTTGAGCTGGTACCGGGCGTTGGACTCGGTGAGGGCCTGGCGATAAGGACGCGGCTCCATCATCGAGTGGTAGACGTGCGCTGCGGCTAGCAACCGAGCCTGCGCCGAGAGCGTAGCCGCGCCGAGGCCGCGGTGGTAACCGGAGCCATCCATCCGCTCGTGGTGGGTGGCGGCCAGCAGGCCGATCCTACGTAGCGGCTCGGGCCGGTCGAAGATCCGCTCGACGAAGTAGACGTGCATCCGCATGTGCTCGCGCTGGCTGGCCGACAAGGGTCCGGGCCGGGTCCATAGCGAGGCATCGACCCCGAACCGGCCGACCTCGTGCACGAGGGCGGCGCGATAGGCCAGCCGCGCCTCGGCGGTCGGCATGCGTAGAAGTTCGGCCGCCCTCGCGACCAGGATGGCAGTGCCCCGGGCATGGCCGGCGAAGAACGAGCAGCGCAAGTCGCAGAAGTCACCGATCGCCTCGAGTGCGTGGTCGAGCTCGTCGTCGGTGAGGGTGGTGCGCTCGATCGGCTCGGCCGCGACGATCTCCTCGAGCGTGTCGTCGTTGATGCCGTCGAAGAGCTCTTCGGGGTGTGTCGCTGCCGTCTTGGCGATCTCGGGGTCGAAGTGGGTCCCAGTCCTCGAGCGGACCACGTCCACGGCCGCACTGACTCCGGCGGTACGTTCGAACACCTCGCAAGCCTCGGCGACGTGCGAGATCCGGGCCGCCAGTGACAGCTGGCTGCCGGCCAGGGTGCTGGGAACTCCACGAC
>JBOHDU010000014.1:0-2216 GCA_050700615.1 Nocardioidaceae bacterium | reverse complement strand
CCCTTCCGGTCTCCGTTGTACAGAATCGAGCTGTGCTGCTTGCCTCTCTCGCGAGAACATCCAACCAGGGAACCTCATTCCCCGGATCGCCACCCTCATATCCTGAGACTCGCCGATCTCCGTGCTGTCTTCAACCTTACGTCGAATCGTTACTCCCCTTCGGAGGCTTTCGTCGGATGTGGGATCAAATCGTGACCGCGTGTCGGAGGAGCGGGCTCCTCCGTTCGCCGGACGGTCATCGCCTGGACGGCTGATGGCGGCGCGGGCGCTCCCGCGGCACCGAGGCACCGAGGCACCGAGCCCCCGCCCGTGCCTGGACGGCAGTTGGGCGACGAATTGCAGCTCGTCTCCTCCACGGTCCCGCCAGGGTCCGCTGCGGGATGAACCGGTAGCCCCTCCGTCGGCGTGTGGTGACGCAACGCGTCGAGCAGTTCGCGGTGACGCGAGGTCTTCCCACGGTCTGTGCAAAGTCGGCGGCGACGCGCCGAGCATGGGACGTGGCCGAGCGGCCGGATCGGTCGGACGTGCCCGGTATCGTGAGGCCAGACGCGGGCGGTCCGATAACCGCCTTGCGCGGGCGGCCGGTCGGGCCGATGCACCCGTTTGTCTCGGGTTGACGAAGGAGTTCAGTGGCCAGGTCAGCGGTCGACGCGACGTACAACGCCCGTCACCTGCTCGTGCTCGAAGGCCTCGAGGCGGTGCGCAAGCGCCCGGGGATGTACATCGGCTCCACCGACACGCGCGGGCTCATGCACTGCCTGTGGGAGATCATCGACAACGGGGTCGACGAGGCGCTGGCCGGGTGCTGTCGCAACATCTACGTCGTCCTGTACGCCGACGGCTCGGCCGAGGTCCGAGACGACGGGCGGGGCATCCCGGTCGACATCGAGCCGAAGACCGGCCTGGCCGGGGTCGAGGTGGTCTTCACCAGGCTGCACGCGGGCTGCAAGTTCGGCGGCGGCTCCTACGTCGCGACCGGCGGGCTGCACGGGGTGGGTGCCTCGGTCGTCAACGCTCTGTCCGCCCGCCTCGACGTCGAGGTTGACCTCAACTCGGTGAGGTGGGCCATGTCGTTCCGTCGTGGTGCGCCCGGGGTGTACGGCGACGCCGGTCCGACAGCGACGTTCACGTCGGGTTCGGGGATGGCCAAGACCGGCCGGGTGAAGAAGGGCGTCTCCGGCACCCGCATCAGGTTCTGGCCGGACCGGCAGGTCTTCACCCGCGAAGCGGCGTTCTCCTACGACGAGCTGGTGACCCGGGCCCGGCAGACGTCGTTCATCGTGCCCGGACTGTCGCTCTCGATCCGCGACGAGCGCGGCGAGCAGGTCGTCGAGGAGCAGTTCAAGCATGACGGCGGGATCACCGAGTTCTGTGACTTCTTGGCCTCCGGCGAGAAGGTCACCGACGTGCTGCGCCTGCAGGGGGTCGACCGGTTCACTGAGACCGTGCCGTTGCTCGACGACGACGGGCAGATGACGCCGCAGGACGTGGAGCGCGAGCTGGCGGTCGACGTGGCGCTTCGCTGGGGGAGCGGCTACGACACCGAGGTGCGGTCGTTCGTCAACGTCATCGCCACCCCCAAGGGCGGCACCCATGTCGTGGGCTTCGAGCGGGCTATCACCAAGACGTTCAACGAGGTGATCCGCTCCACCCGCGGCCTGATGCGGGCCGGCGAGCCCGATCTCGTCAAGGACGACGTCCTCGAGGGCATGACCGCAGTGGTGACAGTTCGGCTGGCCGAGCCCCAGTTCGAGGGCCAGACCAAGGAGGTCCTCGGGACCCCGGCCGCTTCGCGTATCGTCGCCAGGGTCGTCTCTGCCGAGCTGAAGTCCTTCCTTACCTCCAACAAGAAGGCCGAGAAGCCGCAGGCGCGAGCGGTGCTCGAGAAGGTCGTCGGCGCCGCGCGCACTCGGGTGGCCGCCCGACAACAGCGCGACACCCAGCGGCGTAAGAACGCCCTGGAGTCCAGCGCCCTGCCCGCCAAGTTGGCCGACTGCCGCAGCGGCGACGTCGAGCGCAGCGAGCTGTTCATCGTCGAGGGCGACTCCGCCCTCGGCACCGCCAAGCTGGCCCGCGACTCGGAGTACCAGGCGCTGCTGCCGATTCGCGGCAAGATCCTGAACACGCAGAAGAAGTCTCCCGGCGAGATGCTGCAGATCGCCGAGTGCGCCTCGATAATTCAGGTGGTGTGTTTTTTTTACTGTCGCTCTTTCTAG
>JBOHDU010000013.1:0-12033 GCA_050700615.1 Nocardioidaceae bacterium | reverse complement strand
CCGGAGCGGATCGTGGTTGGTGGCGGGATGGTGCGTTGGTGGGACCACTTCGCAAAGGTGCTTCGTCACGATCTGGACGCTGCCGTGCCCTACCCACCCGAGCTCGTCCCGGCACGTTACCCGTACGACGCACCCCTGCGCGGCGCACTCTCACTCGGTTGCGACGCAGCTCGGGTTCGGACAGGCAACAACAGCTCCGCAAAGGGAAGGACCACGCGATGAGAACGAGGAAGAAACTGGCGACCGCGCTGGCAGCAGGCGCGATGGTCACCCTGGCCGCCTGCTCGGGCAACTCGCCCACGCAGCCGGCACACAGCCAGCCAGGAGGCTCTTCGGGGACCACCACCCCAGTAGGGAGTGCGGTCGGTCCGGCGCAGCACAAGAAGGGCGGCGATGTCACGATCGTCAACGTGCAGGGACAGACCTGGACCTGCCAGTTCAATCCCTACAACCCGGCGGTGAACGCCTTCGCCCTCGGCTTCGTCTATGAGCCCCTTGTGTTCGTCAACACGCTGGCCAACGCGCAGACGACGCCCATACTGGCGACGAAGTACGCCTGGTCGTCAGACAAGAAGTCGATCACCTTCACCATCCGCAAGGGCGTGAAGTGGAGTGACGGCACGCCCTTCACGCCGAGCGACGTGGTGTTCACATTCGACCTGATGAAGAGCCAGCCGGCCACCGACCTCTACTCGCTCTGGAAGGGCGCCGGGCTGCAGAGCGTGACCGCGCATGGTGATCAGGTCACGATGAAGTTCAGCAAACCAGCCCAGCCGTACTTCTACTTCTTCGCCGACCAGGTCGGAATCGTGCCCGAGCACATCTGGTCGAAGGGCGCGCCGGCGACGAACGCGGCTACCTGGGCGGACTCCAACCCGGTGGGCACCGGGCCATACGTGGTCAACCCGTGTACGTCGAACAACATCCAGTACATGGCGAACCCGCGCTACTGGCAGCCTGGCCGGCCCTATATCCAGAAGGTGGAGTACCCGGCGTACCTCGACAACGGCCCGGCGAACCTCGACCTTGCCAACGGCAATGGGACCTGGGGCAGCCAGTTCATCCCGAACATCCAACGGTTCTACCTCTCGCAGTCGAGCGACAACAACACCTGGTCCCCACCGGTGACCAACGTGTCGATCTACCCCAACCTCGCCCCGTCCCGCCCCACCAGCAAGCTCGCGGTGCGCCAGGCGATCTCGATGGCGATCAACCGTGACCTGGTGTCGAAGATCGGCGAGAGCGGCGAGGAGCCTGCCGCCAACCAGACCGGCATCGTCATGCCGACGTTCAAGAACTACTACGACTCCTCGGCGGTCGCGGCGGCCGGCTTCGACAAGCCGAACCCGGCGAAAGCAACGCAGCTGATGGCCAGCCTTGGCTACAGCCCGTCCCACCCGCTGAACCTGAGCATCATCACAGTCACCGGCTACACGGACTGGGACGCCTCGCTTGCTGTTATCAAGCAGGAACTCGCGCCGATCGGGATCAACCTCACGGTGCAGGACCTGGCCGGGCAGACCTACGACTCCGACCTGTACAACGGCAACTTCGACCTCGCCTACTACGGACCCGCCGGCGGGCCGACGCCGTACTACGAGATGCGCTTCAACCTGTACTCGCCGAACTCTGCGCCGATCGGCAAGTCGGCCAGCGGCGACTACGAGCGCTACCACAATGCGGCTGTCGACGCGCTGCTCAACGAGTACGCCGCGGCGAGTACGTCGCAGCAGGTGGCGATCATCAAGCAGATCGGCCAAGCCATGCTGCGCGACGTGCCGGTGATCCCGGTGACAGAGGGAGTTGACTGGTTCCAGTACAACACGTCCGACATCGAAGGCTGGCCGACCCAGGCCCAGCCCTACGCGCAGCCAGCCGCGTTCAACGTTCCGGATGTCGAGCAGCTGCTGTTGCGGTTGTACTCGAAGTCCGCGCAGTAGACGAGGAGCGCTGCACTGAAAGGGCCCAGAAGCGTGAGCACGAGAGCGAGGCGGCGATGCGGTACCTGATCCGCCGAATCGGGTTCTTCGTGCTCACGCTCTGGGCCGCCCTCACCATCAACTTCATCCTCCCCCGGCTCATGCCGGGCGACCCACTGTCGGCTCTCAAGGCCCGGACTCACAATCGGCTGTCCCCGGCCGCGCTGGAGCAGCTGCTGACCTCGTTCGGGTTCAAGCCCCACCAGAGCCTGATGGGGCAGTACGTCAGCTACTTGAAGAACATGGTCACTGGCCAATGGGGCATCTCCATCGGGGCCACACTAGGAGAGCCCGTCCGCACGATCGTGATGGGTGCGCTGCCCTGGACCCTGGGGATGGTGGGGGTCGCCACGATTCTGGCGTTCGCGTTGGGCTCCCTGGTGGGCACCGTCGCCGCCTGGCGTCGTGGCGGCCGGCTGGACTCCGTACTGCCCCCGATCTTCGTGATCACGTCGGCCCTGCCGTACTTCTGGGTGGCGCTGATGATGATCCTTATCTTCTCGATGTCGACAGGAGGCTTCTTTCCCAGCGACTTCAACTATGACCCGGGCATCCAGCCGGGGTTCACGCTCGATTTCATCGGAAGCGTTCTGTGGCACGCGATCCTGCCGGCCGCCACGATCATCATCACTGCCGTCGGCGGCTGGATCCTCACCATGCGCAACAACATGATCACCACCCTGTCCGAGGACTATGTCCGGATGGCTCGGGCCAAGGGACTCTCGAACAACCGGATCATGGTCAGCTACGCCGCGCGCAACGCCTTCCTACCCAACCTGTCCGGCTTTGCGATGTCGTTGGGGTTCGTGGTCGCCGGCGCCATCCTGGTCGAGTACGTCTTCAACTACCCCGGACTCGGATACCTCCTCTACAACTCGGTGGAGAACACCGACTACCCGCTCATGCAGGTGCTGTTCATGCTGTTCACCGTGGCGGTCCTGGTGGCGCTGCTGATCTGCGACTTCCTGATCGCCTGGCTCGACCCGCGAGTGAGAGCGAAGAGCTAGTGGTCGGTCACCACGAGGACGGAAGGACGCAGAGATGACCTCACTGCTGGTCGATCGAGCGCCGGCTGCACCCGGGGTGACCCGGTCGCGAGGCGGTTTCTGGCGGAGGCTGGTCGCCAACCGCAAGGCGATGGCGGGCCTGATCCTGTTCGCGGTCTTCTGTGTGTTCGCCGCGGTCCCTCAGGTGTTCACCTCTGTCACTGATCCCAACGCGCTCGCGTTCAACCCCCAGCTCCCACCCTCCACCAGCCATCTGCTGGGGACCACGTCGTTGGGGCAGGACATCTTCGCTCAGCTCGTCTACGGCACCCGCGAGTCACTCGTGATCGCGCTCGTCGCGGGATTCTTCGCGACGGTGCTCTCGGCGATCATCGGAGTCTCGGCCGCCTATCTCGGCGGTATAGGCGACGAGCTGCTGTCGATGCTCACGAACGTCTTCCTGGTGATCCCGGCGTTCCCCCTTGTGATCCTGCTGGCGACGTACGCCGGCAAGGGGTCGCTGCTGATCGTGCTCGTGGTGCTGGTCGTCACCGGCTGGTCCTACGGCGCGAACCAGCTGCGCGCCCAGGCACTCTCGGTGCGGAACCGGGAGTTCATCGAGTCCGCCCGGGTGAGGGGCGAACGCCGGAGCTACATCATCGTCGCCGAGGTGCTGCCCACCATGACCTCGCTGTTGGTGGCGAACTTCCTCGGAGCGGCGCTCTACTCCGTGCTGACCGCGGCCGGCTTGCAGTTCCTGGGTCTCGGCGATCCCAACTCGATCAGCTGGGGAACGATGTTGTACTGGTCGCAGAACCAGCAGGCGTTGCAGACTGGGATGCCGCTGTGGTCGATCGCGCCAGGGGTTTGCGTCGGCTTGTTGGGCGCCTCCTTCGCCCTGATCAACTACGCCTTCGACGAGGTGAGCAATCCGGCTCTTCGCCCGATGAGGAGGTCTCGTGCCCGACGCACTGCTTGAGATCCACGACCTTACGGTCGAGTACGCCACTGCCCGCGGGCAAGTCCGTGCCGTCGACTCGGCTGACTTCGAGGTGCGGCAGTCCGAGTTCGTCGGTGTGGTGGGCGAGTCGGTTTGCGGGAAGTCGACCATGCTCTACGCGATCGCTGGACTGCTGGGCGCACCTGCCGCTATCAGGTCGGGCAGCGTGCTCTTCCGGGGAAGCGACCTGGTGACGATGACGGACAAACAGCTCGCGCCGCTGCGCTGGAAGAGGTACTCGGTGGTGATGCAGAGCGCGATGAACGCGCTCAACCCCGTGGCGTCGATCGCCGGACAGTTCCGGGACGCGATGCGCGCCCACGACAAGGTGCCCGACGGGCAGATCACCAAACGGTCCGAGGAGGTGTTGCGGCTGGTGGGCATCGACCCGGTCCACCTCCGCAGCTACCCCCACCAGCTCAGTGGCGGGATGCGTCAACGGACGATGATCGCGATGGCGCTGCTGTACACCCCGGACCTGGTGATCATGGACGAGCCGACCACCGCATTGGACGTCGTCGCGCAGCGATCGCTGATGCTGCAGATCAAGCAGCTCCAGCGCAGGCTGGGTTTCGCGGTGATCTTCGTGACGCACGACATGTCGGTCGTCAGTCACTTCGCCGACCGCCTGATGGTCATGTACGCAGGGCAGATCGTCGAGAGCGGTCCGACCCGGGCCGTGTTCGATCAACCGGCGCACCCGTACACTCGCGGCCTGCTCGACGCCTTCCCCGCTATCAACGGGCCAAAACTTCCCCTCAAGGGGATCCCTGGTAGTCCACCGGACCTGGCCCGCCCACCGTCCGGGTGCAAGTTCCACCCGCGCTGCCCGAAGGCGTTCGACGACTGTCCGAAGGTGGAGCCCGAGCTCTACCGGGTCGGTGCGCAGGTCGCCCGCTGCCTGCTGCATCAACCGCGGCCAGAGCCAGTCGGCCGACCCGACGAGGTTCGCTCATGACCGATCCGACCCAGACCCCGCTACTGGAAACGCGTGCGCTCACCAAACACTTCAAGGTCGGCGGCACGTTGTCCCGCAGGAAGCTGCATGCCGTCGACGACGTCGACCTGGTGATCAACCGCAACGAGATCCTGACCCTGGTCGGCGAAAGCGGCAGCGGCAAGAGCACCGTGGCTCGGCTCCTTGCCCGCGTCTACAAGCCCACCCGCGGCGACATCACCTACCAGGGCAGTTCCGTCTCCCGGATGCGCACACGCCGCCAGAGCCTCGCCTACCGTCGCGAAGTCCCGATGGTCTTCCAGGACCCGTACAGCTCGCTCAACCCGGCCTACCGTGTTTCGCACGGGATCATGCGAGTGCTCAAGCTGCACCGACCGGATCTGAAAACGAGGCGGGACCGCCACCAAGAAGCGATCCGCGTGCTCGAGTCAGTGGGCCTGGCGCCGGGCATCGACTTTTTCGGTCAGTACCCGCACGAGCTGTCTGGCGGCCAACGGCAGCGGATCGGATTCGCCCAGGCCCTGGCCTACCATCCGAAGCTGATCATCGCCGACGAACCGGTGTCGATGCTGGACGTCTCCATCAGGATCGGCCTGCTCAACCTGATGGCGCAGCTGCGCGAGCAACACGCGGTGTCAATCCTGTACATCACGCACGACATCGCAAGCGCGCGTTACATCTCCGACCGGCTGATGGTGATGTACGCCGGGCGGATCGTGGAGCAGGGACCGGTCGAGCAAGTGATCTCGAACCCCCGGCACCCCTACACCCAGCTGCTGCTCGCGGCGGTCCCTGACCCGCGCGCGCCGGTGTCGCTCGACAGCGACGCAGAGACCGGCGAGCCGCCACGAGTCATCAACCCGACACCCGGCTGCCGGTTCCGCTGGCGCTGCCCACTCGCCACGGAGATCTGCGCTCAACTCGACCCGGAGCTCCGTGACATGGGGCCCGGCCACGTAGCGGCTTGCCATCACGCGATGGCTGGCCCGAGCGGCACCCGTCCCGACACCAAGGGGGAGGCATGGCTGTGAAGATCGCGGTGATCGGGGGCGCAAGCACCTACACCCCCGAGCTGATCGAAGGCTTCGCCAGCCGCAGCGAGTCCCTGCGAGTCGACGAGCTGGTGCTGCAGGACATAGCGGCCGACCGGCTCGCCATCGTCGGAAGCCTGGCCGAGCGCATCCTCGAGCGGCGCTCGTTCCCAGGCCGGCTCACCACCACGACCTCCCTCGAGGAAGCCGTCGAGGGGGCTGCCGCCGTACTGGTCCAGCTGCGGGTAGGCGGGCAGCAGGTTCGTCTGGTCGACGAGACACTCCCCGGCAAGTTCGGGCTGATCGGTCAGGAGACCACCGGACCCGGCGGCTTCGCCAAGGCGCTGCGCACCGTACCCGTGGTGCTTGCCATCGCCGCGACGGTGGCGGAGCGTGCTGCGCCAAGGGCATGGATCGTCGACTTCACCAACCCGGTCGGCATCGTCACCAGGGCGCTGCTGGATGCGGGTCACCGGGCACTTGGCCTGTGCAACGTGGCCATCGGCTTCCAGCGAAGGTTCGCCGCAGCCATGGGGGTGTCCCCCGACCGGGTCAGGTTGGACCACGTCGGCCTGAACCATCTCTCGTGGATCCGACGGGTCTACGTCGACGGTGACGACCGGCTGCCGGAAATGCTCACCGGCCCGGCCATCGCAGAGATCGCCGCGGAGACAGACCTCCCCGCCGAGCTGATCCGCACGCTGGGGGCAATCCCCTCTTACTACTTGCACTACTACTACAGCACCGACCGGGTAGTCGCGGAACAGACCTCTGCCCGGCCCCGCGCAGCCGAGGTGATGGACATCGAGAAGACGCTGCTCGACATGTACCAGGACCCTTCGCTCGACCACAAGCCGGCGCTTCTGGAACAGCGTGGCGGTGCCTATTACAGCGAGGCGGCCGCCGCACTCGTCACCTCGTTGCTCACCGGCGACGGTCAACACCACTACGTCGACCTTCGCAACGGAGGTGTGCTCTCCGGTCTCCCCGACGACGCCGTGATCGAGGTGGGCGCGAACGTCGACCTCGCAGGCGCACACCCGCACGACATCGAACCGCTCGCCCCGGAGCTGCTCGGGCTCGTGCAGGCGGTGACCTCCTACGAAGAGCTCACCATCCGGGCCGCCCTCACCGGCGACCGCCGGACAGCACTGCGAGCGCTCGTGGCGCACCCTCTTGTCCGGCAATGGGAGGCTGCCGAGGGCGTACTCGACGCCCTGCTTGCGGCGAACGCCCCGTTCCTGCCGCGATTCGATCCGACCCGGCGATGAGCGACCACGTCATCGGCGTCGACGGCGGGAACTCCAAGACCGAGGTCGCCGTCGCCACCGTCGGCGGGCGTTTGCTCGCCCAGGTCCGGGGAGGCGGTGTCGATACACCGCTCACAGCCCCCGAGGAGTGGCGAAAACATGTGGTCAGCCTCGTCGAGCGAGCCAAGCGCATGGCCGGTGTGAAGAGAGGCCAGCGGTCACTGTGCGCGGTCTACCTGATGGCCAACATCGACACTCCTGCCGAGCGACGGGCCGCCCACCGCGAGCTGTCCGCCGCGGGCCTGGCCGAGCAGACCGTCGTCGGCAACGACACGATCGCAGTCCTCCGGGCGGGGTGCAGCCGAGGCTGGGGAGTCGCCGTCGTCGCAGGTGCGGGGATAAACGCGGTCGGGCGCCACCCGAGCGGGCGCAGCGCCGGCTTCCTGGCCCTCGGCGACTACACCGGTGACCGCGGCGGGGGCGCGTACGTCGCGATCCAGGCCCTTGCGGCCGCCGTACGGTCCCGAGACGGGCGTGGCCCGGCGACCGTCCTGGCGAAGGCCCTGCCCGCCTACTACGGCATGCGAACGCCCAGCCAGCTCGCAGTCGCGATCCGCCGCGGCGTCGTGGACGACGACGGGCTGCTGCGACTGGCTCCTCTCGTGCTCGCCGCCGCCGCCGTCGACCCGGTCGCTGCACGGATCGTCGATGACCTCGCCGACGAGGTCGCCACGATGGCCGGTGCGCTCATCCGACGACTGCACCTGACGCGCAGCGACGTCGAGGTCGTCCTGGGAGGCGGCATCTTGCAGGCGGCGAGCCGGGCGTTCACCGACCGCGTGACTCACGCGGTAGCCTCCACCAGCCGACGTGCCCAGGTACGCGTCCTCGACGTGACCCCCGTCTACGGGGCGCTCGCGGAGGCATACGACCGGGTCGACGCAACGGCGCACGCGCGGTCCCGAGCCCGGCGAGCCCTCCAAGTGAACGTGGCCGACGATGACCCACACGACGAATGCACGGCGTAGCGGCGGTCGGGACGCGGGCTCGACCGAGCCGGTGCGGTCTGCCGCTGGCGCCTCGTTCGGCCCGAGGGATGTCAAGTCCGCCGCTGCCGGCGGTCCGAAGGCGCGTCACCGATGTCCGTTGACCCGGAGGTCCGCCGGCTGACCCTGTCCTGCCTGCTTCTCGGCTTTGCCGGAGAGACTCCCCCGGGCTGGCTCGTGCGCGCACTCGGTGACGGCCTCGCCGGGCTGGTGCTCTTCGGGTCCAACGTCGGCGACGGCACCCGGATCCGCGACCTCACCGACAGGTTGCGAGCTGAGGCTGGTCGAGACCTGGTGCTCGCGCTGGACGAGGAAGGCGGCGACGTCACCCGGCTGGACACCGTGCGTGGCAGCGCCTTTCCGGGAGCGGCGGCTCTGGGCTGGCTCGACGACCAGGGCACCACCGAGGAGGTATACGCCGCGATCGGTGCCCGGGTCGCGGACGCCGGCTGCACCCTGGTGCTGGCGCCAGTCGCTGACGTGAACCTCGACCCTCGCAACCCGGTCATCGGGGTGCGGTCCTTCGGCACCGACCCCGTGCTTGTCGGCCGCCAGGTGGCGGCGGCGGTCCGTGGGCTTCAGCGTGCGGGCGTCGCAGCCTGCGTGAAGCACTTCCCCGGCCACGGCGCCACCCCCACCGACTCGCATCGGCAGGTCGCCAGGCTCGACCGCAGCCTGGCTGAGCTGGAGTCGACCGAGCTCCCGCCGTTCGCCGCAGCGGTGTCGGCCGGGACGGCCGCCGTCATGACCGGGCACCTGCTCGTTCCAAGTCTCGACCCCAACGCCCTCGCGACCGTCAGCACGGCCATCACGAGCGGGCTGCTGCGCGGCCGGATGGGGTTCGACGCGACTGTCGTCACGGACGCGCTGGAGATGAAGCCGGTGGCGGATACGATCGGGGTCGTCGACGCAGTGGTGGGGGCGCTGGCCGCCGGAGCCGACACGATCGAGACGGGGGCACATGAGTCACCAGAGCTGGTCGAGGAGATCCCGGCCGCCGTCCAAGCCGCCCTCGACGACGGGCGACTAGCCATCGGGCGGCTGTGGGACGCGTCGCGGCGAACTGCCCGGCTCGCGTCTAGCCGGCCGGTACGTGGCCAAGCTGCGGCTGGCTCGCTGGACGGTCTGGCTGCTCGCTGCGTGGAGACCCTCGGCCGGCTGCCCGAACTGGCACGGCCGCTGGTGATTGAGGCACGGCCCAACGGCTCGATCGCCTCGGGTCCGCTCCCCTGGTCGCTAGCCGAGCCGCTGTCGCGGCGGGTCCGGAGCACTGAGGCGGTGACAGTCGACGGCCCTGAGAGCCTGGCCGGGCTCGATGCCAGGTCCCGCGGCCGCAGTCTGGTCGTGGTGGTGCGCGACCCTGGCAGGCACCCGTGGCAGCAGGAGTTGGTCAGGTTGGCCGAGCGACACCCCTCGGGTGTCGTGGTCGACGTCGGATGGCCCGCCCGCCTTCCTCGCGGATTGCCGGCGGTGCGCACCCGGGGCATCGCGCCCGGGCTGCTCGAGGCCGCCGCGGTCCGATTGGCGGCGTTCTGACCGCCCGGCCAGCGGGCCCGGATGGTGGCGCCCCACAGGCGGAGATTGGTGGATCCGGGGTCAGCCCCGATTCACCGAGAGCGGTGGATCCGGGGTCAGTAGTGCTGGGCGGTGATCTGATAGGTCGCGGTGCCCGTGACGGCGGGCCGCCGAGGGGCCGCCAGTTCGCACCTGCCCGGCGCCACCGGGCAGCGGACGATGGCCACCGATCCGGACTGGGTCACCACCATGTCGAGGTGACCGGCGTCCTCATAGGTGATTCGCCCGAAGGCGCCAGACGTCCGGTAAATGTGCAGAACCCGCCCGGTCCTGGAGTCGAGGACCGCCACAGTGTGGCTGCCTGCGAGCCCGGGTTGGATGGCCAGCACCTGCGATCCGTCGGGTGAGAACTCCACCGGGCGCCACTGGCAGGTCGTCCACATGCTCCGGGCAGTGGGGTACGCCATGACCGACGTACAGTCGTCGGGGGTGCCACGGTCCGCTCCGATCATCAGGTTCGACGACGTGCTCACCGCCAGCACGTAGCGAAGCCGCGGCCAGGGTGTCGTGATCACCGCCGGATCAGCACCGGAGTGCCCGGTAACGTCCGTGCTTGCCACCACTGACTGCCCGCTCCTCACGGCGTTGAAGAGCACGACGCCCGCGTGGGCGTAGACGAGGTGCTGGACGTGGAAGCTCCCGGTTGGGGTCCAACCGAAGATCTGTCCATTGGCCTCGGACGCCTCGACGACAGCGTCCTGCCGGAGGCCGATCCGCGCGTGGCCCGACGTCGAGTGCTTGCCGGCACTCGAACCTGCGTACACGGCCCACGCCGCCGCACCGTGGTCGTCGAGAGTGGGCATGCTGGCGATGCCGCGGGGCGAGGTCGTCTGCATACCCTCGACCGAGAGCCGCACCGCCCCGCTGGGGTAGGCCGCCGACGTGGTACCCGCCGGGAGCCGACGCCACACGAACAGTCCGCTAGGAGTCGCCACGACGTCGGCGACCGGCTCGCCCCGGCGTACGCCGATTGGCGTGACCTTGCCGCTCGCCGAGTGGAAGAGACGACCCGCGACGTAAGCCAGTGCCGGCCGGGGTCCCTTCGGGAGCGAGGCGAGGTCGACACTGGTCGAGAAGGCGCCACCATGGTGATTGTCGGCGACCGGCGGCCCCTGCGTCGAGGATTCGTACCGGACCAGCCCCCAGACCGGTACGGCGAGCGCGACCACGGCAGCAGCGGCGACCGCCCGCCGACGGCGACGGACGCGCCGGGCACCGCGCAGCGAGGAGTCGAGAAGGTCCACGGACGGCGCGCTGTCGGCACGCTGCCGCAGGGACTCACGCAGCCGAGCCCCGAGGTCGTCGTCGGGCAGTTGCTCAGTCATCAGCCACCTCCCCGACCGCCGAGTTCTCTTCCACCCGTCGGCGCAGGGCCGCCAGCGCTCGAGACGTCTGGCTCTTCACGGTGCCCACCGAGCACGCCATCACCTCGGCGATCTCCGCTTCACTGAGGTCTTCGTAGAACCGCAGCACGATCGTGGCTCGTTGCCGCGGCGGCAGGCTGCGCACCACCGCCCACAGCTCGTCACGGTCGTCGACGACCGGATCGACAACGCTGCCTTCCGGAAGCGTCTCGGAGGAGTACTCCCTGCGTTTCCAAGCGCGCCGCCACACACTCACGTTCTCGTTCACGATGATCCGGCGTACGTAGGCGTCCAGGGCGCCTGCCTCGCGCACGCGTGACCAGGCCAGGTAGGTCTTCACGAGCGCGGTCTGCACCAGATCCTCGGCGGCTTGGTGATCGGCGGTCAGCAGGTACGCGAACCGCAGCAGCGACCCTTGCCGAGCTCTCACGAACTCGACGAAACTCGCCTCCGCGGCCTCCCCCAACCTCTCCATACCTCGGGAGCCTAGCCAGCCGAGGTCAGCCGAGCGATACGCCGCCGGATCGACGGCCAACGCCTCCACCGAGACAGCCTCCACATCGAGAAGACGCATCGTGTCGGCCCGAAGGTTGCACGCCAGGCCGAGCGGCTCCGGACACCGCTCCTGACTGATCCGTGGACCGACCGGTTCCGGCCTAGGAGGACAGGGCGGATGGTGAAGCCGCACGTTGCGGCACCACGAAGGCGGGCCGCCAAGAGCAGATGCAACCAAATCACCGGCCCACGGCGTCCACACAGTGGACCCTGGAGGCTCCGGGGCAAGAGGGGAGCGTTCAGATGACGGGTACCGGGAAGCGCTATCTATGGTTGACCACCCTGACGA
>JBOHDU010000012.1:0-2205 GCA_050700615.1 Nocardioidaceae bacterium | reverse complement strand
GACCTGTGTGGCCCGGATGTCCAACCAGCTCGATCTGTTCGTCACCGGCAACGACGGCCGCGTCTACACCTCGTGGTGGCACGAAGGCTCCGACTGGTCAGGCATCAACGACAACTGGAGCCCGATCGGAGGCTTCTTCCCCCAGGACGCGCTGGTTGCCGCCGTGGCCAGGGCGAGCGATCAGCTCGATCTGTTCGTCACCGGCAACGACGGCCGCGTCTACACCTCGTGGTGGCACGAAGGCTCCGACTGGTCAGGAATCAACGACAACTGGCGTCCGATCGGCGGGTTCTTCCCGGTCGCTTGATGTCTGAAGGCCTTGGCTTCGAGAACGGGAACGTGAGCCACGGGGTAACCGATGGGTCCCGTGGGGTCAGTGAGATCGGCGGGCCGCCCATCGAGAACCCCGTCCTGGACGGACTGGGGGGAGCCTCGTTAGTGTCCTGACCGCGGACCTTCGCATGCTCCGCCGTCGGCGCCGCCACCCGGGTTTGGCGACACTGTGACGGGGTACCAGGGGGTCCTGCCCCGATCGCCGGCGCTGGCCGCCGGCAGCGCGAGCCTAGGAGGACGGATGTCGACGGACTGGCTGCTCGAGCCGCACGAGCGTGGCAACTCATCGACGGAGATCGACCGACGGCACCGGGACGGCAAGGCCTGGACCACCGGGAACGACGTCACGCCACTGATTCACGGCAGGACGTACTTCGCCGAGCTCGCCAAGCACGTCACGAACATGCAGGCCGGAGACCTGTTGATGTTCACCGACTGGCGCGGCGACCCGGACCAGCGCGTCGACGATGACGGCGAGGAGGTCGGGCAGCTGTTCTGCGCCGCTGCGCAGCGAGGCGTGACGGTCAAGGGGCTGGTGTGGCGTTCGCACGTCGACAAGCTCTCGTTCTCCGAGCAGGAGAACCGCCACCTGGGCGAGGAGATCGAGTCGGCTGGTGGCGAGTGCGTCCGAGACATGCGGGTGCGCCCAGGCGGCTCCCATCATCAGAAGTTCGTGGTGCTTCGGCACGCCGGAAGGCCCCACCTCGACTTGGCGTTCGTCGGGGGCATCGACCTCTGCCACAGCAGGTTCGACGACGCGGGGCATGCGGGCGACCCGCAGAGGCAGCCGATGGCGGCGGCGTACGGTGACCAGCCGCCGTGGCACGACATCCAGCTCGAGCTGCGCGGACCGGCAGTCGGTGACGTCGAGACAGTGTTCCGCGAGCGATGGGAGGACCCCACGCCGCTGACGCGCAACCCGGTCGACTGGCTCAGCGACCGGATCCGCCGCGAGGACACGACCCCGAACAAGCTGCCGGCAAGAACCCCCGATCCCGCACCGTGCGGGCATCACACCGTGCAGCTGTTGCGCACCTACCCCTACCGAAGGCACGGCTACCCATTCGCACCGGACGGCGAGCGCAGCGTTGCCCGCGCATACTGCAAGACCCTGCCACGCGCCCGGCGGCTGATCTACGTCGAGGACCAGTATTTCTGGAGCGTCGACGTCATCCGTTACTTCGCTGACGCCATGCGAGACAGCCCAGCTCTCCAGTTGATCGTGGTCATCCCCCACCACCCGGACCAGGACGGCCGGCTCTCGATGCCCCCGAACCTGGTCGGCCGGCAGCAGGCGATCGACCTCCTCAACCGAGCCGCACCGGGACGCTTCGGCATCTATGGGCTAGAGAACCACGCGGGTACGCCGGTCTACGTGCACGCGAAGGTGTGCGTGATCGACGACACCTGGACCTCGGTCGGGTCGGACAACATCAACCGTCGGTCCTGGTCGCACGACTCCGAGCTTGCCTGCGCGGTCACCGACGACGACTCCACGACGGGCGACGACAACACAGCGTCAGTGCCGGCGGCCGGTCCGTCACTCTCTTTCGGTGCGGCGCTGCGACTGCAGCTCGCGTGCGAGCATCTCGACCGCGACCCGGGCGACGACGCAGACCTGCTTGAGCCCGAGCAGATGTTCAGCGCCTTTGCGGACTCCGCTCGCCACCTGCAGCACTGGTACGACACCGGCCGCTCCGGAGCGCGCCCACCCGGACGCATCCGTCCCTACCACCAGCCCCGGCTGGACGCTGCCACGCTGGCCTGGGCTACCCCGTTGTACAAGACCATCTACGATCCTGACGGTCGTCCTGGTCGGTTGCGGCGCGCAGGTCAGTTCTGACCTCGCGGTCACGACCGCCGCAGCACGGG
>JBOHDU010000011.1:0-1864 GCA_050700615.1 Nocardioidaceae bacterium | reverse complement strand
GTCTTGCAGCACGTGGCGGACGGTCTCGGGTGTCTCGCCGAAGTACCGCATGTGCGCCCCGCCCCAGGTCGCTCCGGCCGGTGCCTCACCCCACCCGACGACGCCCTCGTCAGTGACCAGTTCGACGATGGCGTGATGGCCGATCGGCGCCGTCATCTTGGACGCCCAGTTGTGCTCTCGCCTCGTCGGCAGGCGTACCAGGTGGACGATGGCGTCGACGATCTTCATCCTGGCGCGACCACCCCCGCCGCCGGCGCGTCCCTGTCGAAGAGCTCGATCTCGTTGCCGTCGGGGTCCTCGATGTACACGGTGTGCCCGTAAGGCCCGGGGCCGGGGCCACGGACCACCTTGTATCCCTCCGCCGCCGCGCGGTGAGCGATCTGGTCGACCCCGCGGGCTTCGAAGCAGAGGTGCTCGAGCGGGCTTTTGGTGCCGGACCGTCCCTCTGTCAGCCCGAGCCCCTGGTGGGTCGTGGTCAGCCGTCTTCCGCCTCTGAAGCTCTCCCGTTTGCGGACGTGCATCCCGAGCATGTCGAGGTAGAAGCGTTCAGCGGCGTCCAGGTCCGCTGTCTCGAGCAGAAGATGGTGGACCTTGAGCGCACGGGGTCGTGTGGCGTGCGATAGCCAGGCGTGCACCTCTTCGCTCGTCGCCAGGGAGGCCAGGTATTGCGCCCAGACGGCGCGAGCGGTCTCGACCCATTGAGGTCGAACCGCGGCGATCGCGTCGGTGACGGCGATCACGTCGTAGTCGCGCAGGTACGCCTCGCGAAGCGTGGTCTCCACACAGGCGTTGGCGGTCACGCCGACGACGAACAGCGCCCGTACGCCGAGCATGTCGAGCATCGCTTCGAGGCGCGTCTGGTAGAACGCGCCGAAACGGTGCGTGGTGATCACGAACGTCGGGTCGGTCGCGAGGTCCACGACTTCGTCGACGAGAGCGGCGTCCCAGGTCCCCGACAGAGCGGACACCCTGGCCCGCTTTGCCGTGTGTGACGGGAGGACTTTGGCGTCGCGGGACGCGTCGTGTTCGAGGTGGACCTGGACGGTCCAGATGACGGGGAGCCGAGCTTCCTGGAAGCCCGTCGCGAGGCGCCGCACTGGTCCGATGACATCGCGAGCCGGGCCGATGTCGACACCCGAGACTCCGAGTGTCCCGTCGAGGTGGCAGAAGGCGTTCTGCATGTCGATGACCAGCAGCGCCGCTCTCTCGGGGGTTATGCTATCGAGGCTCATGGTCTGTCCTGTCGGGGCCGAGCACCCCCGCGCGCGCCCAATTCTCGGGCGGATACTCCTGGATGACCACATGAAGCGCATCGGGTCTTGCCTCGGCGTGGGTGACCATAGCTTCGGTGATTGCGCGGGTGAGGGCGCGCTTCTGTTCGAGGGTCCGCCCTTCCCACATATGTACGACTACGAACGGCATCTTGACGGCTCCCCGGCCTCAGAACGGCCCCATGGAGGCGCCCCCGTTGACCAGGAGCGTCTGGCCTGTGATCATCCTGGCGCTGCCACTGGCCAGGAACTTGACAGCTTCGCACACGTCGTCGATCTCGATCGGTTCGCGCAGGCACTGACCGGCAGCGACACGCTCGAAGTAGTCCGCGCCTAGGTCGGCTACGCCGCGTTCGGTGCGGACCAGCCCTGGCGCCACTGCGTTGACTGCAACGCCATAGGGTCCCAGTTCGCGAGCCATGGAGCGGGTCATTCCGACGATCCCTGCCTTGGCCGTCACGTAGTGGAGGAAGTCGGCCATGCCGAACGCGGCGGTGCTGGAGCTGACGTTGACGATCCGGCCACTCCTTGCCTCGCGCATGGGGGCCGACACCGCCTTGGCACACAAGAAGGCGGTGCGCACGTTGCTCTCC
>JBOHDU010000010.1:0-3393 GCA_050700615.1 Nocardioidaceae bacterium | reverse complement strand
TTGCCCGTCCAGTACATCAGCCTGGGTCCCGGGGCTGATGGCCGCGGTCTTCGCCGCTCCGGTGGAGATCGGCGCCGGACACCGCAAGGACCCGCCCGGCCTGGCAGCGCGGCCCACGAAGCCTCGGTGACGTGCAGCGGCCCGTCGGAGTTGAAGGAGTAGGCGCCCCCAGCAGCGGCGGGAACTGGCGATCCTGCCGGCGCAGCTACTGCGAGCCGGCCAGCGGCTGGAAGCAGGTGGTCCCGCTGCAGTGCTCCAGGTGCGTGAGCGTTGCCTGCAGTCGGTTGCGGAGGGCGACCGGCATCGAGGCATACCGGTTCGCCAGCTCATTGGGATCCCGACGGAGGTCGTAGAACTCGTGCTCCCCGTCGCGGTACTCGACGTAGAGATAACGCCGGGTGCGGATCGCTTCGTACGACGGTGGGTTGCCTGAGTACGGCGGCTGGTAGTCAGGATCGGCAGGCACCAGATCGGGGCCATGGTGCTCGATGAGCACCGCTGAGCGCCAGCGCGATGGATGGGCTCCGGCCAGCAACGGGGTCAGTGAGTGCCCGTCCATCGTGACCGGCGGGGTGAGGCCGGCCATCGTCTCGAACGTCGGCGCGAGGTCGATGTTCTCGGCGAGGTCGGGGATCGTTGACCCGGCGCGGACACCCGGGCCGACGACGATGAGCGGCACCCGGATATCGGTGTCGAATGCGGTCTGCTTGCCCTGCCGAAGGTCGTGCTCCCCGAGATGGAAGCCGTTGTCGCTGCTGAAAACGAGGTAGGTGTTCTTCGCCACGCCCAGTCGCTTCAGCTGCTGCTCCAGCGAGGCCACCATCCGGTCCACGGACTGCATGTCTTGGACACGAAGGCGGAACGATCGGTCGATTCCACGCTTGTTGGCCGCCGTCAGCGGCGGGATACGTTTCAGCCACGGCGGAGCGTTGGCCACTGCCCGTCCGAACGAGCCCGAACGGGGCGCTTTCAGACCCGGGAACTTGTGCACATCCTGAGGGGCTGGGACGAACGGCAGGTGCGGCGCGAACGTCGCCAGTTCGAGCATGAACGGTCGCTTGGCTCGAGCGGACGCAGCCACGAACTCGTGTGCCTTCGTGTTCAGCACGCTCGTCAGATAGTCGCGCGGCGCGCTCCCCCACTGACCCAACTGGTGTCCAACGGCCAGCGTGTAGCCGTACTCGTTGTAGCCGTGACCGTCGGCGACATCCCAGGCCGACCAGCCCGGCGGGATGTAGGGCACCTGGCCGAGGTAGGAGTTCGCCGGCTGGTAGCCATTGAGGTACTTGCCCATCATGCCGGTCACGTAGCCCTGCCGCTGCAACGCGGCCGCGTAGCACTTCGACTGGTCGCCGTGCGCAAGGAACGCGTTGAAGCCGCCGTCGCTGCCGGTGTTGCGATACACACCGTTGTTGTGCGGCAACAGCCCGGTGAAGATCGACGTACGCGACGGGCAGCACAGAGAGTCCGACACGAAGTAGTTGGTGAACGTCGCGCCCTGGGCCTGCAGCTTGCGGACGTAGGGCATGTACTTGATGAGGTTCCACGACAGGTCGTCGGTAAGGACGAAGATGATGTTCGGACGCGCCGACGCCGGCTGCGTCGGATCACCTGTCGACAGTCCGGGGAGGTGCAACGTGGTGCTCAGCGGTTGCGGCGCCGACCCCACCCAGCCGGGACCAGCGACGGGGCTCATCGTCGAAGCGGACATCGACGACGTCGTCGCCAGGGTGATGGCGGTGCCGGCCAACACCAGCCTGAGCCCGCGGCGCAAACGCCATCCTCCTCACTCGCGTCCCACGACGCCGGACCCCGTCTCCCGCCCGACGGCGGCAGCCTATCCGAACGGCCCACCACAAACGGAAGCGGGAGGATGGGCGTGGCTGGCTCCCGATCGCCTTTCACAGCCCGTTACGGTGCGACTCACAGGAAACGGACAGGAAGCCGACGCAGGATCGCCTCATGAGCGACGTGAGCGAGCCGCAGAACGAGCCCACCAGACCCATCTGGGAACCGCCACCCGCGACTGGGCAGCCCCCGGCGCGGCCCTACTGGCAGCCGCCCGGTGGCGAGCCCGCATCGCCCCACCGACCACCGCCCGGTGGCCAGGTCGGACCACCCCCGCCGGCCCCAGCGGGGGTGCCGCCTACCGGCCCTCATCCGGGGAGCCCGACCCCGCCGGCACGCAGCGGTCGCGACCCGTTCGTGCGGACGGTGGCCGTGGCGGTAGCGGCCGGAGTCATCGGTGCCGGGCTGGCCGCCGGGGGCACCTACCTGCTCACGAACGACTCCACAGCGGCCCCCGCATTGAGCGCTACTCCGGTCGTGACCCAGAGCGCCAGCACCGCCGTCAGTGCCAAACCGGGGTCGGTCGAGTACGCAGCCCACCTCGCTGGTAGGAGCACGGTCGACATCAAGGTGGCCAGCGCGAACGGCGCTGGCGACGAGGGCAGCGGAATCGTCTTGACCAAGAGTGGCTACATCCTGACCAACAACCACGTGGTGGCTGCCGCCACTGGCGGGGGCACGATGAGGGTGACGTTGCCAGACGGCTCCGTACGGAGCGCACGACTTGTGGGTGCGTCGCCGTCGTACGACTTGGCGGTGATCCAGGTCGAGAACGCGACTGGCCTGGTGCCGGCGCAGCTCGGCAACTCGTCCTCGGTAAGGGTCGGGGAAGAGGTGGCGGCACTCGGCTCGCCGTTCGGCTACCAAGGCACGGTGACCGCAGGCATCATCAGCACGTTGTCCCGCACGGTGACGGTGCAGAGCGACAACGGGCAGCTGGTCGTCTACTCCGCTCTGCAAACCGACGCGCCGATCAACAGCGGCAACTCGGGAGGCCCCCTCGTCAACATGGCCGGGCAGGTCGTCGGCGTCGACTCCGCGATCAGCACCGGCAACACGATGAGTGCTTCCGGGCAGGCCGGCAGCATCGGGATAGGATTCGCCATCCCGGTCAACACCGCGAGCCGTATCGCGAATGAGCTGATCGAGCACGGGTTCGCGACCAAGCCGGTGCTGGGCGTCACCGGCGACCCGGCCACGACGACCACCGACGGTGCGCACATCGCGAAGGTGACGAGTGGGACGGCGGCCGCTCGTGCGGGCCTGAAGGCGGGCGACGTGATCGCCGCCATCGATGGGACCAGGATCGGCAACTACGCCGACCTGATGGCGCAGATCCTCGACTACACGCCAGGACAGACGGTCCAGCTCACCGTCTCGAACGGATCGGGCGCGCACACCCTGACGGCGACACTCGGGAGCGAGCAGGATCACGGCTGATCACGGGGGTCGGCACGGACCGGGTGAGGGCTGGAGCACAGCGCCCGGTCCGTACCGATGTCCGGCCGACCGGCACACCCCAGATCCTGCCGTGCCGAGCGGTCG
>JBOHDU010000009.1:0-4944 GCA_050700615.1 Nocardioidaceae bacterium | reverse complement strand
GTACATGGGTCATCGGGTCACCGCCGACGTCACCGCCTTCAAGGACAACTGGCTCGAGTTCGCGCTGACCCGCAAGGCCTGGGGCGTCGCCGCCGACCAGCGTGCCTCGACCCATCCGGTGGCCGGCAACGGTGCGCCCGACGCCGACTCGGCACTCAACGACTTCGACGGGATCTCCTACGCGAAGGGTGCGGCCGCGCTGCGCCAGCTGAATGCATACCTCGGGGATGACGACTTCATCCAGGGCGTGACGAACTACCTCCACGAGCATGCCTACGGCAACGCGAGCCTGGACGACCTGCTTCGGTCCTGGCAGGCCGTGAGTGGGAAGGATGTCGACTCGTGGAGCCGGGTCTGGTTGCGCACCGAGGGCATCGACACGCTGGCCGTACGTGTGACGCCGGATCACGGGCCGGTCATCGAACGCACCAACGGGTCGCCGATCGAGGTGTCGAGGCCGCACGCGGTCACAGTGACGTCGTACGCCGATGGCCGGGCCCCGGCCAGTGAGCGCGTAGTGATCACCGAGGACCGGACCCCCGTTCACCTGGAGACCGACAGGTCCCTCCTGCTCCCCGACTCCGCAGACCAGTCATGGGCCAAGCTCCACCTCGACGACTCGTCGGTCGAGGCGGCTCCGGACCTGCTCCGCACGATCCCCGACCCTGTCTCTCGAGCCGTCTTCTGGGGGGCTCTTCGCGAGAGCATGCTCGATGCCGAGCTCGACCCGGCGATCCTCGTCGACATCCTCGTTGCCGCGCTCCCCCACGAGCCGTCGGACATGATCATCGAGCGAGTCCTAGGCACCGGAGGGGGCTACGGCGCGACCAGCCATGTCGGCACGTATCTGAACCTCGACGACCACCGGGCCCGCCTTGCCGAGCTCGCCCAGATTCTCCTGGACGAGTCTGCGCCCGGATCGAATCGTCAGCTCGTGGCCTCCCGGGCGGTGGTCTCGCTGACACGCGAGGAGACAGTGCTGAAGGCATGGTTGGGCGCCCAGGCACCGTCGGGCCTGCGGGTTGACGCGGAGTTTCGGTGGCGGCTGCTGCGGGCGCTGTGCTCGATGGGCGCAGCCGGGATCGAGGCGATCGAGGCTGAGCGGAGGCTTGATCCCTCGTCGCAGGGCGCGATCTTCGCGCTCGGCTGCCAGGCTCGGCTTCCGGATGCGGCGGCGAAGGCCCGGGTGTGGGGCCGGATCACCACCGAGGCGGAGCTGACCAACTACCAGCTGTACGAGCTGTGCCGCCACTTCTTCGGTCCGACCGACTCTGACGTCACGGCGTCCTACGTCGCTCGCTACTTCGAGGAGATGCCGCGCACAGCCGCGCTCCGGTCCGGGTGGGTCGTGGAGACCTCGACCCAGCTCGCGTTCCCGCTTCACTCGGCCACCGTCGACACGCTCGATCTCGCGGTCACGCGGTTACTGGACGACGACCTCACGGTCGGGGTCAGGAGGGCGATCGCCGACCGGACCGACGACCTGCGGCGGGTCGTGGCGAGCCGGCAGAAGTTCGGCGCCTGAGCCCGGACCCACCGATAGCCGGCGTCGCCCGCCTGCCGCGTCGCAGCGCGGCACGGTGGCCGCCGCGTGTAGAGTGATCGCTCGCAAGACGGCTCGTACTCGATGAGGGGACTCGTGGCTCAGACGACCAGCGGCATCCACTCGCTCCTGTCACACCCCTTGGTCTACGAGACGTTCCAGCAGGTCGTCGGGTCCCCCCGCGTACGTCGAGAGCTGGTGGGGACCTATGTCAAACCGCATCCCGGGCTGCGCGTGCTCGACATCGGATGCGGACCGGGAGACCTGATCCGTGACCTCGACGGTGCGGCCTACACCGGCACTGACCTGAGCGCGGCGTACATCGACTCGGCGAAGAAGCGCTTCGGTGATCGTGGCCGCTATTTCGCGGGCGCGGTGGAGGACCTCGACTCGACCGAGCTCGGCGAGTTCGACGTGGTCATCGCGAAGAGCCTGATCCACCACATCGACGAGGACGAGGCGCTGCACCTGTTCGAGGTGGCCTCGAGCGTGCTCGCGCCGCAGGGGCACCTGGTGACCCTCGATGCGGCCTACACCAGTGATATGTCTCGGGCCTCACGATGGGTCGTCAGCCGAGACCGTGGGCAGAGCATCCTGTCGCCCGAGGGCTACAAGCAGTTGGCGCGTCGCGCCTTCGGTGAGGTGACGGTGAAGGTGCACCACGACCTGCTGCGGATCCCCTACACCCACGTGTTCATGCAGTGCTCGCAGCCGCTCCCGGGGCGCCCGAGCGCCGATCCCGGTCGGTGAGAGCAAGCCAACGGTCGACCCGCTGACCACACCGGTTGATCCACGCCAAACCAGCGATCGGTGGCGAGGCGGCCTCACGAGTCCGACGACGAAACCGGGCGGACCGTGGGCGGTTCGGACGGCGCCTGGGGCAACGGCTGCGGACGGTCATCCGCCGTGTCGACCGGCAGACTCGGCGGCGGAGCGACCACCAGCCGTCGTGAGCGGAAGGGCACGGCCCCGTCGACGGCGATCGTCATAGTGAGCACCGCCCCGCCCACGAGGTAGCCCGCGATCAGGTCGGTGAACCAGTGCCAGTGCAGGGTCAGCGAGGTGCAGATCATCACGCACCCGAGAAAGACCACGACCAGGACGAGCGCCCGGAACACACGAACGCTGGCCATGCCGTAGTGGCGGATCAGGTAGACGCACGTGCCGTAGACGACGATGACGTTGGCGGTATGCCCACTGGGAAACATCTGACCGCCGATCCAGAACTCCGGCCGATGTTCGAGCGGGGCACCGCGACCGAGCCACACCTTCAAGATCAGCACCACGAAGTTGATGGAGAGAACGGCGACCACCGCCAAGAGGACCGGCCGCATCGACCGGTGCCGCCAGGCCAGGACCGCCACCACGACGGCGAGCACCGGGAGGCAGACCGCGCGCTGCCCGATGCGGTCGGCGTCGTGGAGAAGGAAGGCGATGTGCTGGATGTGGTAGTTGCGGTCGAGCCACACGTCAAGGCTCTGCCCACCGGGGCGTTGAACGAGCCAGGTGAGCAGGGCAAACGCCAAGCACAAGCCGGCCGTCGGCACAAGGCCGCGGCCCACCGGCTGGGTGCGCCACCTGGGTCGAGCACGCGGAAGCGGCTTCGACTCGGACCGCGCGTCGTCGTCACTCATCGTTGACACCAACTTACCGAAGGGACGGCTCAGCCTGCACATCAGCCTGCCTAGCCGAACCGTCGTTTCGTCACTCCATCATTGGTCCGAGAAGCAGCCGGTGCCATGCTGCGGCCGGCTCGGCTCGGGCTCGTCCACCGATCGGCCTCCTCCTCGCCCCCGATGTACCCACGTGTCCCCCGGCCGCCCCCGAACAAGCGTACGGCCTTGTGTGGTAGTCAGCGCTCAATGGCGACCGGGTTACGTCACCAACCAGGCAAGCCAGGCGCAGGCGTGACCACTGGCTAGGCTCGATCTCGTGGGTGACAAGCAGCGGCCAGGTCCGACCACCAGGATCACCGCCGGCGAAGTGCGGGGAGGCCGGCTCCAGCGCAAACCCGACACCCTGGTGACCGAGGAGCCGCTCGAGATCCGTATCGAGTGGCCCGGGCACCCCCCGGTCTCGGCGGCGGTCGCGATGCGCACGCCGGGAGCCGACTTCGAGCTGGCGGCCGGGTTCCTTCTCTCGGACGGCGTCATCGGCGTAGGCACCAGGCCCCGCACGGTTGCCTACTGCCTCGAGCCTTCCCTGCAGGTGGACCAGCTCTACAACGTCGTGACCGTGTCCTTGGCCGAGCCGCCGCTGCGACACCCGACGCCGCGGACAACCGCGGTCTCGTCCGCGTGCGGTGTGTGCGGCGCGCAGAGCCTGGACGCCGTCTTCACCCCACAGGACGACCCCATCCCCGTCGAGGGCCGGGTCGACGCAACGGTCATCCCGACGCTGCCAGACCGGTTGCTCACCCGGCAGAGCCTGTTCGGGCGGACCGGGGCGATCCATGCCGCTGGTGTCTTTGGGATGGACGGCGAGGTGCTCCTCGTGCGTGAGGACGTCGGACGGCATAACGCCGTCGATAAGGTGCTAGGAGCCCGGGTGCTCGGCTCGGCCACCTTCGGCCACGACGTCATCCTGTGCGTCAGCGGCCGGGTGGGCTTCGACATCATCGCGAAGGCGGTGACGGGCCGGGTGGCGGTGGTCGTTGCGGTCGGCGGCCCATCAAGTCTTGCGGTGCAGCTCGCCGAGCGGGCAGGGATCACGGTGTGCGGGTTCAGCCGCGGCGACCGCTTCGTCGTCTACACCCACCCCGATCGCGTGCACACCGGCTGATCCTCGCCCGTACGGACACCGGTTGGTAGCCGAACGGCCACACCCAGATAACGACCGGCCGAGGAGGCGTGGTCGACGAGAAATTGTCCGGGCCGCGATGCACACTGGAGTCGTGATTAAGACACACTTTGCGCTGAGCTGCCCGCATCGTCCTGCGTGCCCGCCAGCGGATGCGCCTGACCGGGAGGCCGCGCACACCATCGCGAACCACCCTGAGCAGGGCTGGAGCCTCCTGTGCAACGGGGTGCTCCTCTTCGACGACACCGGTGAGTTGCTCCCGAGTGGCGAGGTCATCGGCCCGCACCGACCGACCGACATCCACCCCGAGGCGTTCGGACACCTCGTGTCCTGAGCCGGGATCCGGCTAGGCCCGGACCTGGCCTGAGTGGGCGGCGCTGGGCTGTCGGACTTCCTGCCCGGCGACGCTGGGCGACCGACGTGATGACTGCCCTATCGGGTCGGCTCGCGGTTCATTGTTAGGCTTCCAGCCATGGCTGAGAGGCACGAGATCGACCAGGAGTTCCAGGCCCTCCCGCTTCACCGGCTGGCCGAGACCGCCATGCAACGCGCCGCCGACTTTCACGCGGAGCACGCCGACTTCCGGCTGGAGTCGATCGGCG
>JBOHDU010000008.1:0-4043 GCA_050700615.1 Nocardioidaceae bacterium | reverse complement strand
GCCCGGCACCACCCATCTCGGCAGCGAGGCAGAGGGGCTGCGTCAACGGCTCGCCTTCGACGCCGAGACCACCACGGCCGCGGTCGTGCTGGCGGCGGTGGCCGCCCGTGCCGAGGTGCGCGATCTGTCCATCGAGGAGCCCGACATCGAGGACGTCGTCCGCCGCATCTACTCGGCGCACGGTCGCTGACCGGCCGCAACGGCTCACCACCGTGGCTACCGCCGGGGTGCAGACGCGCTCAAGACCGGTCCGAACCAGTGCGCTACGTCGAGCGTGCACACGATCTCGGTGTCCGGGGTCTCGCCCGGCTCCATGTCGTTGTCGATCCACAGTCCCTCGGTGAACCCGCACTTGTGCAGCGCCCGAAGGGAACGCTTGTTGCGGTGGCTCGGGCTGGCAAGGAACCGCGGCGCCTCCGGGTACTCCGCGCGCAGTACGTCGCGGCAGAACTCCCAGATCATGCGAGTGCCGAGGCCTCGCCCGATCAGCTCCGGGCGGCCGATCGCGTAGTCGAAGCCGACCGCCTCCGGATCGCCCGTCTTGGTCGCATAGTCGTCGTTGTCACCGACTCGGTAGCTCTGCAGGAACCCGGACGGCAGCCCGTCGATCTCGACAACCCACATCCGAGTCGGGTTTGCCCCGCGCAACCTCGGTAGGTAACGAGCGCGCACTGACTCCTCGTCGAGGCTCCGCCCGTCCCACCACTCCCGGACCGGGCTGGACTGCTGCCAGTCGGCCACGTCGGCGAAGTCGGTCGCTCGCATCGGACGGAACGCGAGCCGCGCGAAGGGTGCGCTCGCCAACGCGTCGAACTGGCGCCGGGCCACCCACGAGGGTCTGACGAGCTCGATGGCCTGCTCGGCCGGCGCCCACAGGTAGCGGTCATGCTCCGGGTCGACCAGGTCGATGGTGGTGTCGGGCTCGACGTCGACCGCGAGCATCGCCCACCCGTATCCGTGCTCCGCGCGCCAGCCGACGTCGACGGCCCACACAGCCAAGCCGGTCAACCCGGACTCCTCCCCCAGCTCGCGCAGCGCCGCCGGATAGACGGCCTCCCCCGGCTGGCGCGACCCGGCCGGAGCGGTCCACGCCCAGTCGCCGGCGAAGTCCGGCCCGTGATGGGCGCGGTGCAGCAGCAGGAACTGTGGCGTGCCGGGCGCCACTTCGCGACGTACCACGACGGTGCACCCGCGCGGGTCGTCGGACGCGATCTCGAGACCGTCCCAGGTGCGCTCCGGCTCGGGGCCCATGGAGGGAGGCTAGCGGGCGACTTCGGTCGCCCGGGACTCGCGGATGACCGTGACCTTGATCTGACCGGGGTAGGTCAGCTCGTGCTCGACCCGCTTGACGATGTCGCGAGCCAACACCTGCGCTTGGATGTCGTCGACCACCTCCGGCAGCACCATGACCCGAAGCTCCCGGCCGGCCCGCATGGCGAAGACCTTCTCGACCCCGTCGCACGACATCGCGATCTCCTCCAGCATCTCGAGGCGTTTGATGTAGGCCTCCAGCGACTCGCGGCGGGCACCGGGTCGGCCCCCGCTGATCGCGTCGGCGGCTTGCACCAGGACGGCCTCGACGGTGGCCGGCTCCACCTCGTTATGGTGGGCCGCGATCGCATGCACGATGTCGTCGGCCTCGCCGTAGCGACGCGCCAGCTCGGCGCCGACCATGGCGTGGCTGCCTTCGACCTGGTGCGTGAGTGCCTTGCCGATATCGTGCAGGAACGCCGCCCGCACCACCCGCTCCCGTGGGACGCCGAGCTCGTCGGCCATCAGTCCGGCGGCCAGCGCCGACTCGATCTGGTGCTTCAGAACGTTCTGCCCGTACGACGTGCGGTAGCGCAGCTGGCCGAGGGTAGAGACCAGGTGCGGGTGGAGATCAGCGATGCCAACCTGCAGCTGGGCGTCCTCGCCGGCCCGCTGGCACATCCGGTCGACCTCGAGCCGGCTTCGCTGATAGACCTCCTCGATCCGCGAGGGGTGAATGCGGCCGTCGGCGACCAGCTCATCGAGCGTGAGCCGAGCCACCTCGCGACGGATCGGATCGAAGCACGACAGCAACACCGAGTCAGGAGTCTCGTCGATCACCAGGTTGACGCCGGTCGTCTGCTCGAAGGCCCGGATGTTGCGGCCTTCCCGACCGATGATGCGACCCTTCATGTCGTCACCTGGTAGCTGCACGATCGACGTGACGGTCTCGGCAGTCTGCTCGGCCGCCAGCCGCTGGATCGAGGTCGTGATGATCTCCCGGGCCCGGTGCTCACCCTCCTCGAGGGCGGCCTGCTCGATGTCGCGCACCGAGATGGCGGCCCGCCGCTTCGCGTCGTGCTCGATGTCGCGGACCAGCTCCGCCTTCGCCTGGTCGGCCGTCAGTCCAGCCAGCCCCTCGAGTGTCGTCCGGCGCGTCTCGGTCAGGTCGGTGAGGGTGGCCCGCTCGGCGGCCAGCTCCTCCGTGAGCCGATCGAGCTCGGCTGCCCGCGCCTCGAGGTGCTGGGCGTGGCCGTCCAACCGCTCCTCATAGTCGGCCAGCCGATCCTCACGGCGCGCGACATCGCGCATCCGCAACTCGAGCCGCCGGGCGGCCTCGGCGTCCGCGGTGGTGTCCGGCGGCACGGCTGACCTGGCTTCGGGCTCCGGACGCACGTGCCGGAGGATGCTGGTGGCTTCGCTGTGCTGGCCGTGCTCGCGAACAGACAGCGGGTCGAGCAGCGTTGGATCCTCGGTGTTGGCCTGCCCTGGAGGGTCGACAGCCTCGCCGGCGGGCGGTGGCAGGGCCCGGTGTCGCAGCGCCAGGCCTAAGACGGTGGCACCCAAAGCGACGAGGGCAAGCGCCACGAGGACCACAACCGAGATCGCCAACCCAGTCACCGGCCAACTCCCTTCGGCGTCTTCGGACGCAGACCTGAGGTGTGACGAGTCGACTCGGGAAGTGGCCGCACGCACGGAATGGCAGCAGCGGCGGCGCAACCGACGCCTGCCAGCAGGGTAGGAACTCGCCACCCTTCGGGCCGGGTCTCACCAACAACTGCGGAGCCGTGACCAGGTTTCGGGTTGATGCCACCGCGTCGGGTGACCCGCCACTCCCTCCTCGACGGGGCTGGACCGCCCGTCGCTTGGAGTTGTCAACCGACTCAAAGAGCCGGCGGTGAGACTACACCGTCACGATCGGCATAGGGCCGCCGTGACGGACTCTTCTCTTCGTTGGCCTTCTCTGCGTTCCGTGCGGTCGACCGCGCTCACGGCGACTCGTGGGGTCCACCGTAAGTCGAGCCGTCGAACCGGTCAAGCATCTCGGCGCCATCGTCAACGACCCGGCGATCGGCAAGCGCGGACCGGATGACCTCGACTGCCCTCCCCGGCGGATAGCCACGCCTGGCGAGCATCGCGAGGAGCCGCCGGAACCGAACATCGTCGTCGAGCCGGCGCAGGGAGGGGAGCTTCTTGACGACGACCTCGTGAGCCGCCTGGCGCTCGTCGTCGGCACTGATCGCCGCGACGCTGTGGCTCACGACGTCGCGGTCGACTCCCTTGCGGCGCAGCTCTTGGGCCAACACCCGCCTGGAGAGCCCTCGCCCCACCTGGCGCGAGCGCACCCACCCCTCGGCAAACGCCGCGTCGTCGATCAGGCCCACCTGCTCGAAGCGGTCGAGGACCCGTGTTGCGACGTCGTCGGGGACGCCCCTTGCCGCGAGTGCATCCCCGAGCTCGTGCCGGGAGCGCGGTCGGGCGGTCAGCTTGGTCAGCAAGATCGTGCGTGCGACCGAATCGGGATCTGCCGTAGGCCCCAGGTCGCGTTGACCATCGCGCGGCTCAGGTCGGCCGGCACCGCGTCGGGGCATCCGATCTCCTAGAACTCGATATCGGTCGGCTCTGCCGACTCGGTCGTCGTGTCGTCGTCGACCGACGCGCCGATGCCGAGCTTCTCCAGAATGCGCTTCTCGAGCTCGTTGGCCAGGTCGGGGTTGTCACGCAAGAAGGTGCGGGCGTTCTCCTTGCCTTGGCCCAGCTGGTCGCCTTCGTAGGTGTACCAGGCGCCGGAC
>JBOHDU010000007.1:0-4145 GCA_050700615.1 Nocardioidaceae bacterium | reverse complement strand
GACGTTCACGTACAGCGCGTCGAAGGACGTTCCCCCTTCGCGGAGAGCCCGGGACATGACGGCTCGGATTTGGGCGAGCAGCGCGGCGGCCTCGCTCCGTCGCAGCGTCTCCGTCGGGCGGGCATAGTGCAGGCGGGCCGCCCAGAGGGACTCATCGGCATAGATGTTGCCGACCCCGGAGACGAGCGACTGGTCGAGTAGTGCCCGTTTGACCCCCGTACGCCGGCGGTGCAACGCGGACCACCAGTCGGCCTCGTCGAACTCAGGGTCGAGAGGGTCGCGGGCGATATGGGCGATCTCCACGGGAAGGTCGGCTCCGTCGCGCGAGACGAGCAAGCCCCCGAACATGCGCTGGTCAACGAACCTGAGGTCGCGTGCGCCGGACAGTTCCAGCACCACCCGCAAATGTCGCGGCGGCGGCACGCGCTGCGGTTGCATCAGGATCTGCCCGCTCATCCCCAAGTGGCCGACGACCGCGTCGCCGGACGAGAGCGCCACCCACAGGTACTTGCCCCGCCGCCGGGCCGCGACCATGCGCTGGCCGACCAGCCTCGCCTCGAAGTCGGGGCCTCCGGCCAGATGGCGGCGGACGGAGCGCGGGTGAAGGACCTCGACGCGCTTGATCGTGCGGCCGACGGCCCACCGCTGGAGCCCGGCCCGCACCACCTCGACCTCGGGAAGCTCGGGCACTGCGGGCGGTCAGTCCGGGTCGGTGCTGTTGGGACTCGAGGAGGGGCTCGGATGCGCGGACGATCCGATCGCCGAGCGAGCCGATGCGGGTGGCGTCAGGCCTTCCGGAGGGAACTCGTCGTCGGCCGTCTCGGCCCGCTCGGTGCGCACAGTGTTCCAAGCGGTCTCGGCCGCCTGCTGCTCGGCCTCCTTCTTCGACCTGCCCGTGCCGTGGCCGTAGACCGCGTCGCCGACGCGCACGCGGGCGACGAACGTCTTCGCGTGATCGGGACCGCTGTCGTCGATGATGTACTCAGGGACGCCGAGCCCGAAGTCGGCTGAGAGCTCCTGCAGGCTTGTCTTCCAGTCGAGGCCGGCCCCCATCTCTGCTGCTGCGAGCATGAGCGGGTCGAACAAGCGGTGCACGACCTCGCTGGCTGTCTCGAAACCCTTGTCGAGGTAGACCGCCCCGATCAGCGCCTCGACCGTGTCGGAGAGGATCGACGACTTGTCGCGCCCGCCGGTGGACTCCTCGCCGCGGCCGAGCAGGATGTGCGGACCGAGGCCGAGCGTGCGCGCCACCTCGGCCAGGGCTCGCGCGTTGACCACAGCCGCGCGCAGCTTGGCCAGCCGGCCCTCGGACAGGTCGGGGTGAGTGCGGTAGAGAGCGTCGGTCACGACAACGCCGAGCACGGAGTCGCCGAGGAACTCCAGCCGTTCGTTGGTGGGGAGGCCGCCGTTCTCGTACGCGAACGACCGATGGGTCAGCGCGCGATGCAGCAGGCTCGCGTCGAGATCGGCAACACCGAGCTCGGCGCACAGCTCGTCCCGTGACGGGCTTAGCGCTGCATGCTCCACGATCGTGCTGTCAGAGCACTTGGCGGCGGTCCGAGCCAGCGCCGTACTGGCCGCACGCAGGGCAGGCGCGGTGCGGCAGGTGCTGGGCGCGGCATGCGGGGTTGGCGCAGGTCACGAGCGAGGGGGCAGCGGCCTTCCACTGCGAACGGCGGTGGCGCGTGTTGCTCCGCGACATCTTCCGCTTGGGTACAGCCACGATCTACTCCTCGTCCTCCCCGGCGATCTCGCCGGCGTCGTTGGGTAACAGCCCGGACAGCAACGCCCACCGAGGGTCGACGCCGTTGTGGTGTGTGTGACCGGGATGGTCGTTGAGCCGGACCCCGCACTCGAGGCACAGCCCTTGACAGTCCGGCTGACACACCGGTTGGAACGGGAGTGCGAGCACCACCGCGTCCCGTAGAACAGGTTCGAGGTCGAGCAGCTCTCCCTCGAGCCGACTGGCTTCGCCTTCCTCGGCATCACTTTCGGGGTAGACGTACAGCTCCTGGAGCGAGACCTCGATTGCGTCTTCGAGGGGCTCCAGACAACGCGCGCATTCCCCGGCAACCTGTGCCAGCGCCGTTCCCGACACCAGCACCCCTTCCATGACCGCCTCGAACCGCAGTCGCAGCTCGACTGGCGAACCTTCGGGGACACCGAGCAGTTCGACTCCAAGGTCTCCCGGCGCCGGCACCTCGAGGTCGCGCGTGCGCATCGAACCAGGTCGTCGCCCCAACTCATGCGTGCTGAGCACGAGCGGCGATCGTGGGTCGAGGTGCAACGAACGAACTTCCGGTAGCGGAGCGCGGGAACCACCGCCTCTTCGAGGCGGCACATAAGGATAACCTTCGGGCCGAGACGCCTCAAATCGAAGGGCCCGTTTCCCGAAGTGGACACTAGCCGTAGGCAGTATCAGCCGGCGGCCTGCTGACAGGCTGCTGCCGGACACTCAGCCAACGGTGGGGAAGGGCTCCGGATGTCCAGCCTGCGCGGCCGCGTCCAGGGTCTCCTGGTCCAGCTCGCTGCGACCGGACAGCCGCTCGCGGCCGCGGTGCACGGCGTCGAGGGTCTTGCTGAGCGTGATCTCGAAGTTGGCCAGCCGGGTGTCGACATACTCGTCGGTCTCGCGACGCAGCAGCTCGCAGTCGCGCTGGACGCGCTCCTTGAGCCGGTCGGCCTCGGTCTTGGCAACCCGGAAGACCTCCGTCTCGGAGACCAGGCGGTCCCGCTCGCTCTGGGCGTCGGCGACGATCCGCTCGGCATCCGACGTCGCCGCGCCCACAATCTGGTCTCGCTGCAAGAAGACCTCGTCGGACTGGGCCAAGGCGGTCGGAACCGTTGCCTCGAGCTCCTCGATCTGGGCCAGCACCTCGGCCCGATTAATGACCGCCGACGCCGACATCGGCATCGCCCGGGCGCCTTCGACGGTCGTACGCAGCTGGGCGATCAACTCGTGGACGTCCATGCCAACCTCCTTCACGAGCTTCGCTCACACGCTGCCGACGAGCATGGCCGCCCGAACAGTGTGACTGTGCCTCGTCGACCGTCGTCAGCCAGCCAGCTTCCACCGGAGCCGATCGAGTACGTATGACGGTACGAGTTTCGACACATCACCACCAAATCGGGCCACCTCCTTGACCAGGCTCGAGGCCAGGAAGGACCACTCGGGGTTGGTCGGCACGAAGACCGTCTCGATACCCGACAGGCTCTGGTTCATCTGAGCCATCTGCAGCTCGTAGTCGAAGTCGCTGACGGCCCGCAGCCCCTTGACGATCGCGACCACGTCATGCGCCGTACAGAAGTCGACGAGCAGACCCTCGAAGGATTCGACCTTGACGTTCGCAAGGCCGCCCTGGTCGTCGAGGACATGCCGCATCAGGTCCATGCGCTCCTCGACGCTGAAGAGGCCCTGCTTGGCGTCGTTGACGAGAACCGCGACGACGACCTCGTCGAACAGCGCGGCGGCCCGGACCACGATGTCGAGGTGACCGTTGGTGACCGGGTCGAAGGATCCAGGACACACTGCTCTACGCACCACCACCTCCTCTTTCACGGCACGTCGGCGTCTGCCGGCGCCGGGTGGACGCGACCGTACCAGAGCATGGTCTCGCCGTACCTGGCCGAACGCAGCGGTGTCACCGCCGCGGGCCACTCCCAGACGGCGTCACGGCGATCGCGCTCGACCACGACCACCGCGTCCGGTGCGAACCAGTCGGCCGCCTGCAGATCGGCGATCAGGACGTGCAGGTCGCGCCCGGCCATGGCGTACGGCGGATCGAGGAACACCACGTCGAAGGGCGCTGCCGGGTCGATGGCTCCGCCGCCGAGCCGCTCCGCGTTGAGATTCAGTACACGTACGGCGAGCCCCGTGGCATCGGCGTTCGCCGAGATGAGTCGGGCGGCCGTCCTGTCCTGCTCCACCAGCACAACGAGACCCGCCCCTCGCGAAGCGGCCTCCAGACCGACCGCGCCCGAGCCCGCGAAGACGTCGAGAAACCGCAGACCACTCAGGGTCCCGAGCAAAGACTCCAGCGACGAGAACAGCGCCTCGCGCACGCGGTCGGACGTAGGCCGGGTACTCGACCCGCGAGGCGTGCGCAACCTGCGCCCGCCGGCGGCTCCGCCGATGATCCGGGTCA
>JBOHDU010000006.1:0-2083 GCA_050700615.1 Nocardioidaceae bacterium | reverse complement strand
GATGGAGCCCTGGGACGGGCCGGCCTGCGTCATCTTCACCGATGGAACCCAGATCGGCGCCGTACTCGACAGCAACGGCCTACGCCCGTCTCGCTACTGGGTCACCGACGACGGGCTTGTCGTCCTTGCGTCGGAGGTCGGGGTGCTCGACGTCGAACCTTCGCACGTCGTGCGCAAGGGTCGGCTCCAGCCGGGCCGGATGTTCCTCGTCGACCTCGACGAGCAGCGGATCGTGGAGGACGACGAGGTGAAGACGGAGCTGGCCGCGCAGGCGCCGTACGACGAGTGGCTGCACGCCGGGCTGATGCACCTCGGCGACTTGCCCGCCCGCGAGCACATCGTGCACACCCACCGCTCGGTCACCCGGCGCCAAAGGACCTTCGGCTACACCGAGGAGGAGCTGCGCCTGCTGCTGACCCCGATGGCGCGAACCGGCGCCGAGCCGATCGGCTCGATGGGCACCGACACGCCGGTGGCGGTGCTCTCATCGCGGCCGCGGCTGCTCTTCGACTACTTCACGCAGCTGGTCGCCCAGGTCACGAACCCTCCGCTCGACGCCATCCGCGAGGAGCTGGTGACGTCCCTGGCCGGCACCATCGGGCCCGAGGGCAACCTGCTCGAGCCCGGGCCGTCATCGTGTCGCCAGGTCGTGGTCCCGTTCCCGGTCATCGACAACGACGAGCTCGCCAAGCTCATCCACATCAACCATGACGGTGACCTGCCCGGCTACGGTACGCATCTTGTCTCGGGGCGCTTCGACGTCGAGGGTGGCGGCGGAGCGCTCGAGCGCAGGCTCGAGGAGATCTGCGCAGAAGTGTCTGCGGCGATCGACTCGGGGGCACGCATCATCGTGCTCTCCGACCGGCACTCGAATGCCGAACAGGCACCGATCCCATCGCTGCTCCTGACCTCGGCGGTCCACCACCACCTTGTGCGCGAGAAGACCCGGACGCGGGTCGGTCTGGTCGTGGAGGCCGGCGACGTGCGCGAGGTGCATCACGTGGCCCTGCTCATCGGCTACGGAGCCGCGGCCGTCAACCCCTACCTAGCGATGGAGTCGGTCGAGGACCTGGCCCGGCAGCGGGTGCTCCTCACCGGTGTCGAGCCGGAGCAGGCCGTGCACAACCTCGTTCGCGCTCTCGGCAAGGGCGTGCTGAAGGTGATGAGCAAGATGGGGGTGTCGACCGTCGCGTCGTACACCGGCGCCCAGATCTTCGAGGCGATCGGGCTGGGGCCGTCGCTCGTGGATCGTTACTTCACGGGGACGACGTCCAAGCTGGGCGGCATCGACCTCGACATCGTGGCGGCCGAGGTGCAGCTGCGCCATCGCCGCGCCTACCCCGTCGACGGGATCCCCTCGGCACACCACCAGCTCGGCGTCGGCGGGGAATATCAGTGGCGCCGCGAGGGCGAGGCGCACCTGTTCGACCCCGAGACGGTGTTCAGGTTGCAGCACGCCACCCGCTCCGGCCGCTACGACGTGTTCCAGCAGTACACCAGCCTCGTCAACGAGCAGGCACAACGACTGATGACCCTGCGAGGGCTCTTCGAGCTCCGGTCCGGTCGCCCTCCAGTGCCCGTCGACGAGGTCGAGCCGGTAGGCGACATCGTGAGGCGGTTCTCCACCGGCGCCATGTCCTACGGCTCGATCAGCCAGGAAGCGCACGAGATGTTGGCCATCGCGATGAATCGGCTGGGCGGCAAGTCCAACACGGGCGAGGGCGGCGAGGACGTCGAGCGGCTGCACGACCCGCAACGGCGCAGTGCCATCAAGCAGGTCGCCTCCGGCCGGTTCGGCGTGACCAGCGACTACCTCACCAACGCAGACGACATCCAGATCAAGATGGCGCAGGGAGCCAAGCCTGGCGAAGGCGGGCAGCTGCCGGGTCACAAGGTCTACCCGTGGATCGCGCGCACCCGCAGCTCGACTCCTGGCGTCGGGCTGATCTCACCGCCGCCGCACCACGACATCTACTCGATCGAGGATCTGGCCCAGCTGATCCACGACCTCAAGAACGCCAACCCTGCCGCCCGGATCCACGTCAAGCTCGTGGCGGAGGTGGGGGTCGGCACTGTGGCCGCG
>JBOHDU010000005.1:0-2447 GCA_050700615.1 Nocardioidaceae bacterium | reverse complement strand
ATGCGATCCTGCGTGGCCGGGAGCCCACCCGGATCCGGGATGACAGAACCCGGAGAGGCGCCCCTGAGGAGCTGGGCGATCTGTGCCGGCCGGACTGCCCACGCTTGGCCGTTCACAACAGTGACGTCGGAGGCCCTGGCCTCACTCATCGTCTCGTCCTGGCCTTGCGGCTCGCATGCACGAGACCATTGTGCCGCTGGCCCAGGGCCGGCGGCTGATTCGGCGGCGCGGGCGTCTGGCCGTCTCCTAGGTACCATTCCGCGCCAGTCATGACGGAGAGCCGACGAGCACGTCCAACGATCCGGTGTCTCGTCGAGGACCTCCGGATCGCGCTCCCGGAACTCGCCGTTGACCTCGGGGACATGGATGACCCGTGGCTCGCCGAACTCAGGCGGATCGCGCCCGAATCACCAACAGGCCAGAAGCGGATTCTGTCCATCGACCATCCGCTCGTCTTTCGCCTCCGGATATCCAACGAGAGAGGCGCCACCTGGGTCGACGAGGGACACGTCGTCTGGCTGTGTGCCGTGCGACGCCGGGAGGACGGGTCCGACGATGACGCCTTCGAATGGTTCGCCGAGTTGCACGCAACGGGCCGGTTGCTTCCGACCGACGACGACCGGCTTCGCGACCAGGCAGAGGAGGCGGTACGGACGCATGGGAGTCTCCGGCGCGACCTCTTTGACCTTGCGGACCGAGCGCTTGCCGAGCCGGGGAGGGAGTTCGAAACGGATCTCGACGGATGGCTCCCTGCGCTGGTGATCACCTACACCGATAGCGGACTGACGGAGATCTGGTGCGCGATCAGCGTCCGAGCTGCCGACAGCAACTTCATCCGGCCAGACGTCCGAGATCTCCTGTTCGCGGCATTGGAGGACCACTTGGCGCCGGCAGTGTTCGAGGCGCGCAGCGACTGGCCGGTCGGTGACGTCGGTTGGTTCGAGGCCGTCCGCCTCGGTCTCCGTCAGACGCCGTTCCCGCCAGCGACTCGCTGAACAGCGTCGAGCGGGACGTCGAGGAGGTGTGCGGCGACAGCGGCGTCTCCGGCAGCGAGGACGGAGCGTGCACGGTCGATGCCCTTCTCAACGAGATCGGCGTGCCGAACGGCGTATTCGCGCACTGCCCGGTCCACGACGTCGCCTTGCGTCGTATCGATGAGGGCGGCGAGGTACCGGATCCGCTCCTTCGTCGCATCATCCACCTTGATCGGAGCCTGACTCATGGTCCCAGGATAGCAGTACCTAAGTACCTAAGCAACCATTATGCTAGTCGCCTCGGAGCCGGCTTCGACTTGGGCCGGAGTAGCTTCAGAACCCTCCGAGCGCGCTCTGGCCTCAGCAGGACTGGCTGAGTCATGAGCGCCGGCCGCGAGTTCTGGCGGCGCTTCGGCGGTACCAAGGACGCGACTGATGATTGCAGCGGCGGCGCGGTCCCGCTCCTCGATGGCGTGGCTGTACACCCGGAGTGTCAGCGAGGGGTCCTGCCACGGTGCGCAAGTCGACGCCGGCTCCCTCCTCCGCCAGCGGTATTGCCAGTTATCCGGTCTTGGGCGTGGCTACGGCCGCCAGCGGAGGCGGAAGGTGCGTTGGCGGCTCGGCGTGTACCGGTTGCTGATCCAGGTCTTGGCCCCCGGCCCGACCGTGTTGAACCACAACTGGAACGCGAAATTCCACTTCAAACGGCTGCCGATGCGGCTGTTGCGCAGCTCGTCGATGTGCCGGAACCGCTCTCGCTCCATGTAGGGTTCGAGTTCCCGCTCGATCCGCGCCAGCCAGTGCGCCGATAGCGCGATTCGCTGCTGGGGGGAGAGGTCGTGGCGGTCGGCCAGTAGATCGACATGGTCTCGTTCGACAGCGAGCAGGGCCCAGTAGTCGGCCGAGCGGCGGACCCGCCCGAATGGTACGCGGGCGAAGCGGGCATCCAAGCCTGTGGCGATCACGTCGCTTTTGGTCGAAAGGGCAGGGAATGCCGGTACCCGTCTTCGCTCGACCCGTTCAAGCTGTACCGAGTTGACGGCTACGCCGTGGCTGTCGAGGATGATCGTCGCCGCCGTGACTTGGCCGATGGCTGCCCAGTAGCCGTCCCCCAGGTCGCAGATCTCGAACGGGATGGCCGACCCATCGACCAAGATCGTGGCCGGGGACCATTTGACCTCGGGTGGGGGCGGAAGGGGGCTGGTTCGATCCCAGCCGGCCATCATGTCTCGACCGTGTTTCGTGGCCAGGTAGGTGTTCATGGGAGCCCACTCCCGGGTTTTGTCGTAGTCCTCCCGGTCGTGTCGTCGATGCGACGACACGGTGATGGTGTTGCCATCCCTGTCGGCGAACGGCAGGTTTTCGGACAGCATCACCGTTGGCCCTTGGGCCTTCCCGTCCTGGCCAACGGCCAGGGTCCCGAACCCACCGGATCCTCCCCCACAGCGCTCGAAGCCCACGACGCCGTAGAGC
>JBOHDU010000004.1:0-4816 GCA_050700615.1 Nocardioidaceae bacterium | reverse complement strand
CAACCCGCACTTCCACGTCTGGTCGCAGGCCGCCGAGCCGCAGGGTTACCCCAACGAGATCGACATGACGTTCGGTCAGACCGTGGAAGCGGAGGTCACCGACGTCGAGAACGGCACCGCGGACTGGATGTTCGACCCGCCGCCGCCCGACCGGCTCACCGAAATCTCCAACAAGTACGCAAGCCAGGCCCACGTGAACACGTTGACGGCGTTCTGGTACCTGGCCCTCAACACGAATATCCCGCCGTTCAACAACCTCAAGGCCAGGCAGGCCATCAACTGGGCGGTTGATCGCAGCGCTGTCGTGCGGCTGTACGGCGGCACCCAGCTCGCCTCCCCGGTCTGCACGATCCTGCCGCCTGGCTTCCCTGGTCACGTCGACACCTGCGACTACACCAAGGGCGGCGGTACCACCTGGAAGGCGCCCGACCTCGCCAAGGCGAGGGCCCTCGTGAAGGCGTCCGGCACGGCCGGCCAGAGCGTCGGGGTGGTCGTCTCCAACGACACGGTCAACCTGTCGATCGGGCAGTACATGCAGAGCCTGCTGAACCAGATCGGCTACCACGCGACGCTGAAGCCGCTGTCGGGGAACATCCAGTTCACCTACATCCAGAACTCCAACAACCATGCCCAGCTGAGCCTGTCCTCCTGGTACCAGGACTACCCGGCAGCATCTGACTTCCTGCAGATCCTGCTGTCGTGCAGCTCCTTCCACCCTGGGAGCAACAGCTCGATCAACATCAGCGGCTACTGCAACCACAGCATCGACGCCATGATGACCCGGGCTGAGGCCCAAGAGGTGACCAACCCGACCGCGGCGAACAAGTTATGGGGCAAGATCGACCAGGCGTTCATGCGGGAAGCGCCCGTGGTGCCGCTGATCACTCCGAAGCTGATCGACTTCGTCTCCAGCCGAGTTGGCAACTACCAGTTCAGCAAGCAGTTCTACATGCTCACCGACCAGCTCTGGGTGCAGTGAGGGATGGTTGCGCAAGACCCGACCGCAGCCACTGCGCTGCCCGCTGAGGCGCGGGCAGCGCAGCGATCCACAGCCGGGGAGAGCCCGTGGCGGGCCGCGCTCGCACAGCTCGTCCGCAGCCGGATGGCGGTAGGGTCCACCGTCGTCCTCGTCCTCATCGTCGCGGTCTCACTGGCAGCTCCCCTGTACGCCAGCCAGGTGGCGCACACCAATCCCTTCGAGTCGCACGTGTCCGGCACGACTGTGGTCAACGGCAAGGTGGTGCCGGTGCTTGCGCCGAACCACCAGGGGTTGGGGCTGGGAGTCGTGCCGATCGGGCCGACCTGGGACATCCATCACTACTTCCTCGGCGCCGACAACCAAGGCCGAGACCTGATGGCACGCCTCCTCTACGGCGGCCGCAACACCTTGTTGATCGGCACCTCGTCGGCCTTGATCTGCTGCCTGGTGGCCGCGCTGCTCGGACTGCTGGCGGGTTACTCCGGAGGGGCGGTGGACTGGGTGCTGTCCAGGATCTTCGATCTGGTGTGGGCCTTCCCCGTCTACCTGCTGGCGATCGCGATCTCGGTGGTGCTGCTGACAAGCGGGCTGAGTATCGGGCCGATCCACATCGGGGCCGGCAACCTGCTCATGCCGATCCTGATCATCGCCGCCGTCTACGTGCCCTACGTGGCGCGACCGTTGCGCGGCCAGGTCATGTCGCTCAAGCAGCGGGAGTACATCCAGGCCGCCATCGGCACGGGAGCCTCCGACTTCCAGGTGCTGCGGACCGAGATCCTTCCCAACGTGCTGCCGAGCGTCATCGTCTTCCTGCCGTTGATGATCGCGCTCAACATGCTCACCGAGTCCGCACTCTCGTTCCTGTCGGTCGGCGTACAGCCGCCCAGCGCCAGCTGGGGCACGATCATCAACGACGGGCTCGGCCTGCTGTACACCCGCCCGATGGTGGCGATCGCCCCTGGGCTGATGCTGGTCATCACCGCCGGCGCCTTCAACCTGCTCGGCGACGCCGTCCGCGAGGCGATCGACCCGCAGGCAAGGCTTCGAGGGACGTCGTAGTGGCCTGGTTCGCCGTACGACGCATCGCCTCGATGCTGTTGGTGATGTTCGCGATCAGCGTCTTGGTGTTCCTGATCTTCTTCGCCACACCGGGTGTGGACCCCGCGGCCCGACTCGCCGGCCGGAGTGCCAGTCCGGTGGTGCTCGAGCAGGTGCGGCACAGTTTCGGGCTGGATCAGCCGCTGCCGATCCGCTACGTGCTGATGATGAAGCACCTGTTCTGGTCGAGGGATCTCACCTCCTACGTCAACATCGGCGCCAAGGTCATCCCGCAGATCGAAGCGGCGGCACCCATCACGTTGTCTCTTGTCATTGGTGCTGCCGTGATCTGGGTGGCGATGGGTGTCTTCGCCGGAGTCGTGTCGGCAGGCAGCCGAGGCTCGTTCATCGACCCGACGATCATCCTGCTCGGCATCGGCGCCATCTCCATCCCTGCCTACTGGCTGGGCGAGATGGTCAACCTGATAACGCAGAGTCGGCTGCACTCGGGCATCTTCTCCTGGGTGCCACCACTGGGCTACGTCTCGCTCACCCAGAACCCTGGCCAGTGGGCGCTGCACCTGCTGCTGCCATGGTTGACTCTCGCCGTCCTGTACGCCGGGATCTATGCCCGGATCCTGCGCGCCGAGCTGATCACTGCACTCAACGACGACTACGTCAGGACCGCACGGGCGAAGGGGTTGTCGGAGCGCCGAGTCATGTGGCGGCATGCGCTGCGCTGTTCGTTGATCCCGGTGGTGTCACTGTTCGGGCTGGACTTCGGGTCGCTCGTCGGAGGTGCCGCCCTGCTGGTCGAGGTTGTCTTCGGGCTCCAGGGCATCGGCTACCTCACCTACGTGTCACTGCAGAACCTCGACCTGCCGGTCATCATGGGCTGTGTCATGTACGCAGCATTCTTCGTGGTGTTGACCAACGCCATCGTCGATCTTGTCTACGCCTGGCTGGATCCACGGGTCCGGAGGACGCGCCATGTCTAAGTCCTGGGCTACCTCGGAGCGCCTCGAGCGGGTTCCTGGCGGGCCCGCGGGCGCGCTCCTCGACGTGCGCGACCTTCACGTCACCTTCCGCGCTCAGCGCGGGCTGGTGCACGCCGTCAACGGGCTCTCGTTCTCGGTTGCGCCGGGAGAGGTGCTCGGGATCGTCGGTGAGTCGGGCTCGGGAAAGAGCGTCGCGATGAACTCCGTGATGGGTCTGCTCGGCCGTCAGAACGTCGAGGTCAGCGGCACCGCCAACTTTCGCGACGTGGACTTGCTGAGTCTCGACGATCGTCGGCTCCGGTCGATAAGGGGCAAGGAGATCGCGATGATCTTCCAGGACCCGATGACCGCACTGACGCCGGTCTACACAGTGGGATGGCAGATCGTCGAGCAGTTGCGGGCGCATCAGCACATCTCGCGACGGGCAGCCAGTAAGCGCGCCGTCGAGCTGCTCGACGAAGTAGGAATCCCGGACCCGGCCCATCGCGTCGATAACTTCCCGCACGAGTTCTCCGGCGGCATGCGCCAGCGCGCCATGATCGCGATGGCGCTGTCGTGCGATCCCAGCCTGCTCATCGCCGACGAGCCCACCACCGCGCTGGACGTGACCACGCAGGCCCAGGTGCTGGATCTGCTCCGCCAGCTGCGAGATACCCACGGCTCGTCGATCGTGTTGATCACCCACGACATGGGGGTCATCTCGGAGATCGCCGACCGGGTGGTCGTGATGTACGCCGGCCAGGCGATGGAGGTCGGGCCCCGACGGTCAGTCATCAGATCGCCGCGACACCCCTACACCTGGGGGCTGCTTGGCGCCATCCCGCGTCCCAGCACCCGGGGGAAGATGCTTGCCACCATCCCGGGCGCACCGGTATCGCCGATGAACCTCCCTCCGGGCTGCCCGTTCGCGCCACGCTGTCGGTACCGCCTCGATGAGTGCGACGAACAGCCCCCGTTGCTCGGCGCGGAGCATCTCGACGCCTGCTGGCTGCCCCGAGCCGACCGGCGTGAGCTTCGCGAGACCATCTATACAGGTGAGGACGCGACCCCTGACAAGATCGGGGATCCCGGGCCGGGGGACGAACCGTCGGAGGATGGCCCAAGGCGTGAGCGTGCCTGACCGCCCGGTCCTGCTCGAAGCAGACCACGTCGCGAAGAACTTCGTCCAAAGGTCCGCCGGACGCCATGCGGTGGTACAGGCTGTCACGGACGTGAGCCTTCAGGTCCGTCAAGGCGAGACACTGGGCATTGTCGGTGAGTCGGGTTGCGGCAAGTCGACGCTGGCGCGCTGCCTGGTGCGCCTGACCGATCTCAGCGGCGGCCGGGTGGTCTTCGACGGCACCGACATCACGAGCCTGTCGCGGCGGCGTCTGCGGCCGTTCCGCCGGCGGCTCCAGATGATCTTCCAGGACCCCTACTCATCGCTCAACCCGAGGCGGCGGGTGGGCCGGATCGTCGGTGAACCCCTGCGGATCCACGGGCTCGGCAGCCAGGACCAGATCCGAGATCGTGTGGCCGAGCTCTTCGAGCTGGTCCAGCTCGACCCGAGCTGGACCAACCGGTACCCGCACGAGTTCTCCGGCGGCCAGCGCCAGCGGATCGGCATCGCGCGGGCGCTTGCCGTCAACCCGACGGTGCTTGTAGCCGACGAGCCGGTGTCCGCGCTCGACGTGTCCGTGCAGGCACAGGTGCTGAACCTGCTCCGGTCCCTCCAGGAGCAGTTCGAGCTCACCTACGTGTTCATCGCCCACGATCTCGGCGTCGTCGAGCACGTGTCGGACCGGTGGGCGTGATGTATCTC
>JBOHDU010000003.1:0-10797 GCA_050700615.1 Nocardioidaceae bacterium | reverse complement strand
GTCCCAGGAGTGCGTCGAGACCAAGGACGGGCTGCATGTATGGGAGGACCACTTCTACCCGGAGGTTGTGGACCCCATCACCCAGCAAGTACTGCCCGACGGTGAGCAGGGAGAGCTGGTGTTCACCAGCCTCACGAAGCAGGCGACGCCCGTGATCCGCTACCGGACCCGTGACCTGACGAGGCTGCTCCCGGGCACCGCGCGACCGGCCCACCGCCGGATGAGCCGGATCACCGGGCGCACAGACGACATGATGATCATCCGCGGGGTCAACGTGTTTCCGACCCAGGTCGAGGAGCAGCTCCTCAAGGTCGAGGGACTGTCCCCGCACTACCTCTGTGTGCTGACCCGGCCGGGTCGGATGGATGTGCTGACCGTGCGGGTCGAGGCGCACGATGCCGGCTTGACCCAGCGAGCGAGGGTCTCGCTCGCGCACCGTGCCGAAGCGCTAGTCAAGAACAACGTCGGGGTCACGGTCCAGGTCGAGGTCGTCGAGCCACATGCGCTGGAGCGCTCGCTGGGCAAGGCCAAGCGGATCGACGACCTCCGCAGCAGCTGACCTTCCGCGGCTGGGCGTAGGGCCACCCACGCTCACGCCCGTCGTGACCAGTCGGCGGCCGTAGAGTCAACGGGTGACCTCCCTGCTGTCGGACATCGTCGTCGTCGACCTCACCCGGGCGCTGGCGGGACCGCATGCGGCGATGATGCTCGCGGACCTGGGTGCGCGCGTCATCAAGGTCGAAGCTCCGGGTCACGGCGACGACAGTCGCGGTTGGGGGCCGCCGTTCGTCGGTCCGGCCGACGACCCGCAGTCGACGTACTTCCTCAGTGCCAACCGCAACAAGGAGTCGGTGACGGCCGACCTGAAGTCGGAGGAGGGCAAGTGCCTGCTCAGGCGGCTGGTCGCGCGGGCGGATGTCCTGCTGGAGAACTTCAGGCCGGGAGTCCTCGACCGGCTGGGGTTCTCGAACGAAGCTCTGCACGAGATCAACCCCCGGCTGGTCATCTTGTCGATCACCGGCTTCGGCCACGACGGACCGGAGGGCGGTCGGTCCGGCTACGACCAGATCGCCCAGGGCGAGGGCGGGCTGATGAGCCTCACCGGAGAAGCGTCGGGCCCGCCGACCAAGGTCGGGGTGCCGGTTGCCGACCTGCTCGCCGGCATGTACGGCGCGTACGGCGTCCTGGCTGCCCTCCACGAGCGCGCCAGCACCGGGATCGGCCGCGTCGTCCGCACGAGCCTGCTCTCGGCGATCGTTGGGGTGCACGCCTACCACGGGACCCGGTGGACCGTCGCGCACGAGATCCCGCGGGCTATCGGGAGCCATCACCCGTCCATCTCTCCCTACGGTCTGTTCGCGACGGCCGATGCACCGGTACAGGTGGCGTGCGGCAGCCAGGCCCTGTGGCGCGTGTTCGCGCCCGTCGTCGGTATCGACGTCGATGACCGCCGCTTCGCAACCAACCACCTGCGCGTCACCAACCGCGACGAGCTGACCGCGCTGATCGAGGCGACGTTCACCACCGACGTGTCGCAGTCGTGGCTGGCGAAACTGGCCGATGCGGGCGTGCCGGCCGGCAAGGTTCGCACGCTCGACGATGTCTACACGTGGGAACAGACCCGCTCGCAGGGCTTGGTGATCGAGGTCGACCATCCAACGGTGGGCCGCGTGCAACTGCCCGGCCCGCCGATCCGGTTCGACGACCTGCCCTACGCCGGCGGCCGCGACCAGCACCTCCCCCCACCCCTGCTCGGCGAGCACAACGCCACCGTCCAGGCGTGGCTCGAAGCCGACGACGAGCCCGCGGGCTGAGCCCGGAACTACCGAGGGCCGCCGTCGTGAGCGTCACCCACTGGGTGTGATGGCAAGGCGCCCGGAGGGATGGCGGACCGGACGTCTCGTCGAGCGGCGGCCACACAGCCGGTGAGCCCGCGTGGTGGCGGGCAACAGACGAAGAGCGGTGGATCCCGGCTGAGCCGAAGCAGTCTTCCTGAGCCCTCGATCGACCTCCACCCGGCGCTTGACGTACCGATCGTTCCGCGCTCATACTTTGGTAGGATTGTCAGACAATCAGACTAATGAGTGGAGAGGGTGATCGACCGTGCAGACGCGCGACAGCAACGTGGCCCCGAGCCTGGCCTGGGGCAGGCACTACGCGATGGTGCGGCCGGATCACTTCCGGGTCGACTATGCGATCAACCCCTACATGAGCCCCGCTCGGCAACCCGATCTGCGTCGGGCAGCCACGCAGTGGGGGCACCTGGTCGACGTGGTTGAATCGTGCGGGGCGCGGGTGGACGTCCTCGAGCAGCGGCCCGACTCTCCCGACATGGTCTTCGCCATGAACCTCGGGCTGGCCCTGAGTGACGGCGGTCGCGCCCGAATCGCCATGTCGCACATGCGCTACCCCCAACGGCGGCAGGAGACCGGCTCCGCGGCGGCCTGGTTCGATCAAGCGGGCTTCGCGCCGGTGTACATCGGCCGAGACGGGATCGGGCCGCACCTGGAGGCCGGGGACGCGCTCCCGTTCGCAGGCTCGGTGGTCGTCGGACACGGACCCCGCACGGAGGACCTCGCGCTCAAGCACCTCGCGACGGAGTTCGGCATCGCGGTGCGCGGCGTGCGCCTCACTCACCCGGGTTTCTACCACCTGGACCTGGCGTTCTGCCCACTCGATGCCCGGCACGCCCTGGTCTGCCCAGCGGCGTTCGACGAAGCGAGCGCCGAGAGCCTGCTGGCGCTCGTGCCCGAGCCGCTCGTGCTCACCGAGGCGGAGGCGATGACGTTCTGCGCGAACGCGATCGTCATCGGCCGCACCGTCATCATGCCCGTGTGCCCAGACCGGGTGCGCGCGCAGCTGGAGGCTTGGGACTTCGAGGTTCGCGTCATCGACGTCAGCGAGTTCCACAAGGGCGGCGGGTCGGTTCGCTGTCTGACCAATCCGCTCGACATCAACGTAGGGCGGGATCTCGCCGCAGTACCCGGCGGCGACGTGCTGCTTCCCGTCGACTGAGCCCGAACCGGGCTGAGCCGGGCTCGCGCGCTGACTCCTCGCGGTCGGTGGGCCGCCAAGCGATCGTGGTGTTCCTTCCAGCCGGCAGCTCGGCGCTCACCCGCAGGTGCGACGCGTGCGTCATCGGCACGTCCTAAGGTTCTGGTCATGACAACCCCGCAGTTCCGCCAGGCGCTCGAGTCCATCCCGGCGTACAAGGCGGGAAGGCCGGCGGCGCCGGGCGCCGCGGCGTCGTTCAAGCTGTCGAGCAACGAGAACCCGTACCCCCCGCTGCCCTCGGTCCTCGAGGCCGTCGCCGACGCCGCCAAGGTCCTGAACCGTTATCCCGACATGGGTGTGGCACGGCTGCACCAGGCCCTGGCGGACGGCTTGCGAGCCGACGTCGGCCAGATCGCCTCCGGGGCGGGGTCCGTGGCAGTGCTGTACCACCTCCTGCAGGCGACCTGCGAGGCGGGCGACGAGGTCGTCTACGCGTGGCGATCGTTCGAGGCCTACCCGATCGCCGTGGGGCTGACGGGTGCGACCAGCGTCCAGATCCCGGTGGGCGCGCAGGGCCGCCACGACCTGGATGCGATGCTGGCCGCCATCACCGAGCGGACCAGGGTGCTCCTGGTCTGCACGCCCAACAACCCCACCGGTCCGGCGGTGCACGCGAACGAGCTGAGCGACCTCCTAGAGGAGGTGCCCCACCATGTTCTGGTCGTCGTGGACGAGGCCTACCGGGAGTTCGTGACCGACCCTGACGCTCCCGACGCGGTGGAGCTCACCCGAGGACACCCACGCGCCGTCGTGCTTCGGACGTTCTCCAAGGCCTACGGGCTGGCCGGGCTCCGCGTGGGCTATGCCGTCGGGCCGCCCCGCGTGGCCGAGGCGATCCGCAAGTGCTCGCTGCCGTTCGGGGTCTCCCAGATCGCTCAGGTTGCTGCCGTCGCCTCGCTTGACGCGGATGCGGAGATGCGGGAGCGAGTCGCCGCACTCGTCGCGGAGCGGGCTCGGGTGCTGGAGCGGCTCGACGATCAGGGCTGGAGCATTCCGGACGCGCAAGGGAACTTCATCTGGCTCGGCCTCGGTGACCGCTCGAGCGACTTCGCGGCGGACTGCGAGACAGCCGGTGTGGCCGTCCGGCCCTTCCAGGGCGACGGTGTGCGCGTGACCATCGGTGAGCCGGAAGCCGACGACCTGGTCCTCACCGTCGCCGAGAAGTGGGCTCGAAGCGCCAGCGCACGTGCGACCTAGTCGTCAGTGACGCTCACCCGTTCCCCAGCACGGTTCGGCAGGCCGAGGGTCCTACGATCCGCTCTTGCGGCGGAACTCCCGCGCCTTGGTGGGCCCGGTAGCGCCGTGTGACTTCTCCGAACCGTCGCGCGACACCGACTGGGCGCTCGCGTGGCTGCGACGCTGCTTGGCATCGAGGGCATCGCGAAACTTCTGCCGGATGTCATCAGCCGCTGGATCCCCGTCCGGCTCCTCCCCGCGCGGCTCGGTGCTGTCTCGCTGGTCAGTGCCGGACTCGACGGCGTCGTCTGGGCCCGCCGACCGCTGTGCGTCTTCCGACGCGGACATCTCCACCTCCGTGGCTCGCCAAGCCTCCAGGTTGACACGTCGGCCCACGCATTGCCACCGCCGAGGTACCGGGCTCCCGGGCGCGCCAGTGTCGACGGGCGTCGCCTGGGCTCGCCAAAAGGGTTTCAGAACCGTCAGAGGCATGAGGTACGGTGATTCTTACATCCCGTCGATCATCGACACCCCGCCAGGCTAGGCCCCGCGCACGTGCCGGATTGGCGGGTGTCCTGTCGCGTCGAACGCCAAGGAGGCCAACACCGCTGATGCCCTCAGCTTCAAGCCAGCAGCAAGATCGCGTCCGCCCCTCCACCGCAACCACCTCACCCAGGACCGCTGCCGCCCGGTCGCTGTGGCGACTGCGTGGATACCTGCGTCCCTTCGTGCGCCAGCTCGCCATCATGGGGGGCAGCGCACTGACCGGCGTCTTCGTCAGCCTGTCGATCCCGCTGGTCACCAAGGCGATGATCGACGGCCCGATCAGCGACCACGAGATCGGACCGATCCTGCCCCTCGGGCTGCTCGCACTCGCACTCGGGATCACCGAAGCGCTCCTCGTGCTGTTCCGCAGGTGGGTGCAGGCCACCGCGGTGCTGGGCTTCGAGACCGCGATCCGCAACGACCTCTACGAACACATGCAAGAGCTGCCGATGGAGTTCCACGGCCGCTGGCAGAGTGGGCAGCTACTGTCGCGCGTGACGATCGACCTGAGCCAGATCAGGCGCTTCATGGGCTTCGGCATGTTGTTCCTGGTCATCAACATCCTGCAGCTCATCATCGTCACGCTGCTACTGCTCCACATGTACTGGCCGCTCGGGGCCGTGGTCGCCGTGACGGCGATCCCCATCATCGCCTTGAGCCAGCGCTTCCAGAGCCGCTACGTCAAGGTGTCGCGCCGGGTGCAGGACCAGCAGGGCGACGTCGCCACCTCGGTCGAGGAGGCGGCGGTCGGCTATCGGAGCATCCGGTCGTTCGGTCGCGCCGCGTACGTCGAGGACAGGTTCGGCGCGCTGACCGGCAGACTCTACGAGTCGTCCATGGAGAAGGTCCGGCTGTCGTCGCGCTTTTGGACCTTCCTTGAGGTGATCCCCAACCTGAGCATGGTCATCGTGCTGCTGCTCGGCGCCCTCGCAGTCGGCGAGCGCTCGCTCACGACCGGCACGCTCGTCGCCTTCGTCATCTTGATGCTGCAGCTCGTCTGGCCGATCGAGTCACTCGGCGTGATCTTGGCGATGGCGCAGGAGGCCATGACCGCCGCCGACCGTGTGCTCGACATCTTCGACACCGACTCGAGCATCGTCGGCGGTGCACGGGTGCTCGACAACGCCCGCGGACATCTGCGCTTCGAGGGAGTCGGGTTCACGTTCCCCGACACCACCGACGAGGTGCTGCACGATATCGACCTGGAGATCCTTCCCGGCGAGACGCTGGCTCTGGTCGGCGCAACCGGCGCCGGCAAGTCAGCACTCGTCTCCCTGGTTCCTCGGCTCTACGACGTCACCGGCGGGCGCATCACGATCGATGACGTCGACGTGCGGGACCTCACGCTGCCTTCGTTACGCACGGTGGTGGCGACCGCGTTCGAAGAGCCGACTCTGTTCTCCATGAGCGCCCGCGAGAACATCGCCCTGGGCCGCCCCGATGCCAGCGAGGAAGACATCGCCTCGGCCGTCGAGACCGCCCAGGCCGGCTTCGTCTACGACCTGCCGTGGGGCCTCGACACCCGCATTGGCGAGCAGGGCATGTCGCTGTCGGGCGGTCAGCGCCAGCGTCTGGCCCTGGCCCGTGCGGTGTTGGCCAAGCCCCACATCCTCGTCCTTGACGACACCTTGTCGGCCCTCGACGTCCACACCGAAGCCCTCGTCGAGCAGGCTCTGCGGCACGTCCTCGCAGACGCGACCGGCATCGTGGTGGCACACCGGGCTTCGACCGTGATGCTGGCCGACAAGGTGGCGCTGCTCCAAGGCGGCACCATCAGCAACATCGGCACGCACAGCGAGCTGCTCGCGACCGTGCCGGCCTACCGCAACCTGCTCGCGGCCGATGCCGAGACCGACGAGGAGATTGCCGCATTCGACGGGGAGGCGGTGCTTCGATGACCACGACCAACGACTGGAGAGGCATCGCGGCCGAACGGGAGGACGACCTCCCACAGCGGGCCTCCCTCCTACTCAAAGCCCGGTCCCGAAGGCTGCTCGGCGAGCTGCTGCGCCCCTACAAGAAGACGCTGATACTGCTGTCGATCGCGGTGCTGCTCGAGAACATCTCGCGCCTGTCGGTGCCCTACCTGGTCAAAGACGGGATCGACCTCGGCATCCCGCCCATCCTCGCCCACAACGGCGCGCACACGCTGATCGTGATCGTGGTGGTGCTGATGGTGGCGGTCGTCGTCCAAGCCGTGACCAGGCAGATCTTCTTGTGGCTTTCGGGCAAGATCGGCGAACAGGTGCTGCTGACCCTCCGGCGGCGCATGTTCGCGCACTTCCAGAAGCTCTCGCCAGCGTTCCACGACGAGTACACGTCGGGCCGGGTGATCTCCCGACAGACCTCCGACATCGAAGCCATCTACGAGCTTCTCGAGACCGGGTTCGACGGGCTGATCACGGCGGTGCTGACGCTCTTCGGCACCGCCATCCTGCTGCTGGTGCTCGACGTGAAGCTCGGCCTGGTCTCGCTGGTCTGCTTTCCGGCCCTGTGGTGGCTCACGAACTGGTTCCGACGTGAGTCTGCCGTTGCCTACCGGCGCACGCGGGAAACGGTCGCCGTCGTCATCGTGCACTTCGTCGAGACGATCAACGGCATCAAGGCGGTCCAGGCGTTTCGTCGCGAAGATCGCAACCAGGAGATCTTCGACTCGGTGAACAACGACTACCGCGACGCCAACATGCGCGCGTTCCGGCTCTCGGCCGTGCTGATGCCCGGCATCAAGGGCATCGGCAACATCACGATGGCCGGAGTCTTGGTCTACGGCGCGCACCTCGCCTTCGATGGCCAGATCACGGTCGGGGTGCTCGCTGCGTTCCTCTTGTACCTGCGCCAGTTCTTCGACCCGATGCAGGACATCTCCCAGTTCTACAACACTTTCCAGTCGGCCTCTGCCGCTCTCGAGAAGCTCTCCGGAGTGCTCGACGAGGAGCCGTCGGTCCCCGAGCCTGAGGAACCGACGCGGCTCGAGAACGCTCACGGTGCGTTGAGCTTCGATCGCGTCGGCTTCGAGTACGTCGTCGACCGGCCGGTGCTGGCCAGCCTCAGCCTCGACATCCCAGCCGGGCAGACCCTGGCGGTGGTCGGCACGACCGGTGCAGGTAAGACCACCCTGGCCAAGCTCGTGTCGCGGTTCTACGACCCGACGCGCGGCCAGATCTCGCTCGACGGGGTCGACCTTCGGCTGCTCACAGAGGACGACCTGCGCAGGGCGGTCGTGATGGTCACTCAGGAGAACTACCTGTTCAACGGGTCGGTGGCCGACAACATCCGGTTCGGCAAGCCGTCCGCATCGCCTGACGAGGTGGTCGCCGCGGCGAAGGCTATCGGCGCACACGACTTCATCGTCGACATGCCGGCCGGCTACGACACCGACGTCAACAACCGCGGCGGCAGGCTCTCGGCCGGGCAGCGACAGCTGGTGGCGTTCGCCCGCGCATTCCTCGCCGACCCGGCCGTACTGATCCTCGACGAGGCGACGTCGAGCCTCGACGTTCCCTCGGAGCGGCTCGTGCAGCGCGCCCTGCGCACGATCCTCGCCGAGCGGACGGCGATCATCATCGCCCACCGCCTGTCGACCGTCGAGATCGCCGATCGAGTGCTCGTGATGGAGCACGGCCAGATCGTCGAGGACGGCCGTCCGCACGATCTGATCACGTCGGGGGACGGGCGTTTCTCCGACCTCCACGACGCCTGGCTCGCCTCGCTGGCCTGAACCCGGATCTGAACGGAGCCCGGATCTGAGCGGAGGCCTGCGCGCGACCGGGTGATGCGTGTGCGTCGCCGGGAGCGGCGTTAGGTTTTCGCCGGCTGACGCGGAGTCGTCGACCGTTGGGCTTCCGGGGGTGCCCCCGGCGGCGTCTCGGTGCCCGGGGAAACCTTCCTGGCGTGGCGCTCAGCCGCCACCACCAGGGCCACCGCGAAGACGACGACGACGCCACCGACGAGGATCGGCCAGCTGACCGGTTCGGCGAGGATCAGCCACCCCAGGAACACGGCGACGATCGGGTTGACGTAGGCGTAGGTGGCCACCAGCGAGATGGGGGCCGCATCGAGCACCCAGACGTAGGCCGTGAACGCCACCACCGAACCGAAGACCACCAGGTAGCCCCACGCCAGCCAACTGTGCAGGCTCGCCGCCTGCGGAACCACGTCCTCACCGCGAATGAGTGCCCCGGCCACCAGGAAGACCCCTCCGAACAGCATCTCGTAGACGGTGACAACGAACGGATCCCGCGGCAGTGTCAACCTCGGCATGGACCACGAGCCCAAGGACCAGCAGACCGTCGCGCCGATGATCACCAGACAGGGCAGCACCTTTATCTCACCGCCCGCGCCGCCCGCGACGATGAGCGCGATCAGACCGGCGAAGCCCAGCAACACGCCGAACGTCGTACGGGCCGATGGACGATCTCCGGACACCGCGCGATACACGATGATCCAGAGCGGCACGGCCGCGACCAGGAGCGCCGCGACACCCGAGGGCGCCCCCATCTGCTCTCCGATCGAGACCACACCATTGCCCAGCGCGGGAAGCAGCAGGCCCAACACGGCACACCCCGCCAGCTCCGCCGGACGAGCCCGCAGCCTGCCCAGGCCCGAACGCAGCGAGAGCAGCCCCGCAAGCACGACGGCTGCCGTCAGGTAGCGCCAGCTCGCCGATGCCATCGCCGGCATGTCGTGAACCACGACCCGAATCGCAAGATACGTGGAACCCCACACCAGGTAGACGATTCCGAGGGCGACCCAGATGAGGACGGTAGAGGCGGCCGCGGGCGCCTGTCCTGTCATGGGCGTTACCGGTGTTTGGTGCTGTCTCATGCCCCCAAGCGTAGACGCTCGAGTCGTCGGGAGTCACTCGATTTCCGTCGCGAAGCAGCGGTTTCCGGACAGGTTCGCAGACTCGAACCGAACCCGGCCGCGCACGGTGTCCGGCCTGCTCGTGCGGTCACGGATGTGCCGTCCTGTGACAGTACGGAATCCTCCGGGGTGATTAGGTGTCACATGCGCGAGGTCGGTACGGTAGGCGTTAGTTGTGGTCGCTGTCACAGCCCACAATGGCGAGCGTGTCAGGCGGGCACACACCCCGTGTCAGCGGGTCTCGCTCGCCACCACCCGCAGAAGACCGGCGATCCCGGGCTCTTTGACGACAGGGAGTGCATGTGAGCAGCTCTGGCTTCGGCCCCGATCTCGGTGAGGTCTTCGGCCCCACCCACACCGGCGGGGGGCCCCAACTGATCCAGCTCCTGACGCCCGAGGGCGAACGCGTCGAGCATCCCGAGTTCTCCTTCGACCTCGACGACGAGGCCATCAAGGGCTTCTACCGCGACATGGTGCTGACCCGACGCATCGACACCGAGGCCACCGCCCTGCAGCGACACGGTGAGCTCGGCATCTGGGCACAGCTGCTCGGCCAAGAGGCCGCCCAGGTCGGCTCCGGACGCGCCCTGCTCCCGCAGGACTTCGTCTTCCCGACCTACCGAGAGCACGGCGTGGCATGGTGTCGCGACGTCGACCCGCTGCAGCTGCTCAGTCTCTTCCGTGGCGTCGACCAGGGCGGGTGGGACCCGCGCGACAACAACTTCGGCCTCTACACCATCGTCATCGGCGCTCAAACGCTCCATGCCACCGGCTACGCGATGGGCATGCAGCGAGACGGTGTGGTCGGGACGGGTGACCCGGGGCGCGATGCCGCGGTCGTGGCCTACTTCGGCGACGGCGCCAGCAGCCAGGGCGACGTCAACGAGGCGTTCATCTGGGCGTCTGTCTTCAATGCGCCGATCGTGTTCTTCTGCCAGAACAACCAATGGGCTATCTCCGAGCCGATCACGCGGCAGTCGAAGATCCCGCTGTACCAGCGAGCGCTCGGCTTCGGCTTCCCGGGATTGCGCGTCGACGGCAACGACGTGCTGGCCGTGCACGCCGTGACGCAGGCGGCATTGCAGCGGGCACGAGAGGGCAGTGGGCCGACGTTCGTCGAGGCCTACACGTACCGGATGGGCGCGCATAGGCTTTATG
>JBOHDU010000002.1:0-2515 GCA_050700615.1 Nocardioidaceae bacterium | reverse complement strand
GTCGTCAGCGACATGGAGACCGGCATCGAAAATACTGATGGTGGCTGGGCCGCGGTTGTGATGGGCAACTCAGGCATCCAGCACGGTCTGGTCCTCTACCCCGGCGGCCACATCCCGGCCGGTCTGGGCGACTGGGGGCCCGGACTTCCGGTACCTATGCCGCCGGGGACGCTTTCGTTGATGTTGGACCCACCATCTGAGCTGCCATCGGACCTGCGCAACAAGGCGTTTCGTTATGGGTGGCCACCTGACGAGGAGCTGGTACCTGCCGTGCTTCGGCTCAGTAGCGAAGGTGGGGGCGACCCGGGTGCGGCCGACGCCCGGCTGCTCGCGGTCGCGCTGGCCGCGGTGACGGCGCACGACGCCCGCGGTCCTATTGCGGTCGGCTCGACCCGTCACGCCTCCAACGGCGAGATCGTGCTCGGTAACGGGCGCACGGGGCGTTTCTCCATCGCGCAGAAGCCGCCCGAACCGGCCCCCGACGTTCCGCGCTTTCGTGTCCGCCAGGCCGGCTTCGACCTCGTCCCCGAGGGGACGCCGGTTGTGCTCGGCCACCTGCCCTGGGCATCTGTGACAGCACTACGCGCCGCAGCGCGAATTCACCGGCCGATTCCTCCTGGGGCGCCACGACCGGCCGGCACGGACGTGCCGCTCCTGGCGATCCTGCCGAAACCGAAGAAGGGCGAGTCCATCGCGGCCAAAGTCGCCGAGCTCGACCCCTACGGAGATACGGCTCTTCGTACCGACGAAGGCCAGGAGGTCTTCGTCTTGGCCGGCAGCAACGGCGCGCAGCTCCTGATGGAGGTACCCGCCGACAGTCCCAGCATGTCCGACTTCCGCCGACGGATGAGGGCAACCAAGGGACTGCACGTTGTGATGGTGGCCGACGAGGCGACCAGCAGGGGGGAAGGCACCGTCTACGGCTTGTTCGAATGCCATCAACCGCTACCGAAGGCGCCCCGACCGAGCGGCGAGCGCCGAAGCCGAAAACCGTCGAAGCGCCGGAAGTAGGCAGTCAGGGCTCCCTTGCTCGGTATCACCGTGATACCATCATTCTATGGCGATGACCCTGAGGCTCACCAACGAGGAGCAAGCGGCCCTTCAACGGAGGGCCGACCGCGACGGGATCTCGATGCAAGAAGCAGCCCGCCAAGCGGTCCGGGAGTACGTGGCGCGAGCCGAGCACCGCGACCGTGTCAGCCGCGCCGCCGAGCGCGTGCTTGAGGTCCACGCGGAGGCCTTGGAGCGCCTTGGTCGCTGAGCAAAGCGACGTCGAGTACCTCGACGTCGAAGACCTCGTCGCTCTTGCGACGCAGCTTCTCGGTGACCCGCCTCCAGTTCGTGATCTCGGCCTGCTCGGGTCGGCGGCCGCCCGGCCCGCCGCCAGCGCTTTCGGAGAGGATGCCTACCCTGACATCTGGGCCAAAGCGGCGGCCCTGCTGCAATCGCTCGTGAAGAACCACCCTCTGGTCGATGGCAACAAGCGCCTTGGGTGGCTGGCCACCGCCGTGTTCCTACAGCTCAATGACGTGGAGGCAACCCATCCGTCGAACGACGACGTGTACGACTTCGTGATGGACGTGGCCGCCGGCCACCAACCCGTCACCGAGATTGCCGAGGGTCTGCGCCGGATCGTCGAGTAGGTCCAGTCCGCAGCGGACACTGCGGACCCTGGCGCTGCGTCACCCCGCCAGCGCCAGCTCCGTCCGCACCACGAGCGTGGGCACCGAAGTGCTGGTCCGCGGTGAAGTAGGTGGTCATAGGTCCGTGGCGGTCGTGGGCGAATCTCAGCCGAATGGAGTAGACGGGACGGTCTACTGGAAAGTAGACTACAGCTGATGAGCACCACGATCCGAGTCAAAGAGGAGACGCGGACCCGGTTCGCCGAGCTGGCCAAGGCGACGGGCCGACCGATGACCGAGCTGCTCGACGAGGCGGCGGATGCCCTCGAGCGCCGGGTCTTCTTCGATCGGCTCGCAGCTCGCTACGCGGAGCTCCGTCACGATGCCGATGCGTGGGGTGAGATCGAGGTTGAGCGGGCAGAAGACAGCAGGTCGCTGTCCGACCATTCCGCGTGACGGCCCGCCGGGGCGACATCTGGCTCGTGGACTTTCGCGAACCCGTCGGCCGCGAGCAGGCAGGACGACGGCCTGCGGTCGTGGTGTCCGCCGATCCGCTGAACGACAGCCGGGCGGGCGTGGTCATCGTCGTGCCCTGCACGACGAGACGGCGCGAGCTCCCCTCTCACGTCGAGCTCGACCCGAAGGAGTGCGGGATCGAGGAGGTCAGCTACGCGAAGTGCGAGGACGTGAAGTCGGTGTCAGAGCACAGGCTCGTCGCTCGTCTTGGTGCTGCGAACGACGAAGCGCTCTTCTCCATCACCCGGGCGCTCAGGTTCCTGCTGGACCTTTGAGACTCTCCTCGGAGAATGTCGTGACTGCTCGCAATCGACCGCCGCCATTGCCTCCCGTAACACGGGTCTGGGCATAATGCCGATGATCGCCGTCAGCTGGAG
>JBOHDU010000001.1:0-2440 GCA_050700615.1 Nocardioidaceae bacterium | reverse complement strand
GGAGGAGACGCTGCCGGATCGTAGGAGCGACCACGGGGCGGTCGCGTCGCTTCTTGTTGCTGGCTCGGGGCTTCCTCGAAGTCAAGACGGCATTGGTGGCACGGACGTTCGGTTGGAGCTTGTCCTGCGCGATCTCCGCCAGCAGGTCGATCGGACCCCTGTCGAGTCTCGGCATCGCGACGTAGAGGCTCGCCGGTCGATGAGCGGCGGCAGTCCCACTCAACTCGTGTACGGCCGCGACCGCGACTGAAGTCACGAGCAGGAGGGACGCTCCAACGGCAACGGCACGTCGTTGGACCTTGGATCTCCGAGAAACCCCCATGGCACCCACGCTAGGCACGAATGTGACCAAGGGGACAGGCTTCGGTCAGAATCACCCGTTCTCGTCCCAAAGGATGAGACATTGTTGGCCGACCGGGCCAGGTAGATTCGTCCGGGTGACTGTCGACGAGAGGTTCTCGATGTCGTCCCGGACGCTGGACAACGGGCTGCGCGTCGTGGTGAGCCCGACGCCAGGGCTCGGCGTCGTCGCTGTCAACCTCTGGTACGACGTGGGCTCCCGCCACGAGGAGCCGCACCGACAGGGATTCGCCCATCTCTTCGAGCACCTGATGTTCCAGGGGTCCAGACACGTCAAGGCGAGCGAGCACTTCGCCCTGCTGCAAGGCAACGGTGCCTCCCTCAACGCCACCACGTCCTTCGACCGGACGAACTACTTCGAGTCGATGCCGAGCGGCGTACTCGACCTGGCCTTGTGGCTAGAGTCGGACCGGATGGCGTTCCTCGACGACGTCCTCACCCAGCAGAACTTCGACAACCAGGTCGACGTGGTGGCGCAGGAGCGCGGTCAGCGGATGGACAACGTGCCGTACGGCACGGTCTTCGAGCAGGCCCTGCCTCTCGTCTTCGCGGCGGACCATCCCTACGGTCACCTCCCCATCGGGAATATGGCCCAGCTCGGCGAGGCGACGCTCGACGAGGTCAGCGCTTTCCACGCTCGCTACTACATGCCCAACAACGCTGTGCTCTCCGTCGTCGGTGACGTGTCGGAGCGCGACGCGTTCGCCAAGGCGGACCGCTACTTCAGCCACATCACGCCAGGTGATGCGCCCAAGCGTGAGCTTCCCGACCCACTCCCGCCAGTCGTCGAGCCGACCCGGCTCGATCTCGTCGAGGACGTCCCGTCGCCTGCCGTCTGGTTCGTCTGCCGGCTTCCGGTCGACGCGCCCGACGCGCGTACGCTCGCCGCAGTGTCCCTGGCGGCGAGCATGATGGGCGACGGTGAGACCAGCCGGCTGCATCGGCGACTCGTCCGCAAGGATCAGGTGGCGCTGTCGGCCGGCGTTGGCGTCAACCCGCTTATCGCGGGGAACTCGCTGGGCCTTGGCTCCATCAGGGTGGTGCCGGGAAAGGAGCTTGACGAGGTCGTCGCCACTACTCACGAGGTGCTCGCCGCCCTTGCCGCGGATGGTCCCAGTGACGAGGAGCTGGCGGTAGCGACGGCGCAGGCCGAGCGCAACTGGCTCGACGAGATGGGGACGGCGTCCGGGCGGGCCGATGCGATTTCTGGATGCGCGCTGCTGTTCGACGACCCTGAGGCGGTCAACCAGAGGCTGCCGCTGCTGAGATCTGTGACCGCTGCCGAGGTACGCGACGCGACCCGGGACTGGTTGTTGCCGATGATGGCCGCCCAGGTCCGCGTGCTGCCGGAGAAGGAGTCCGCATGACGGTGATCTCGTCGCCTCCGACGGTGACGCCGGCGCTCGAGTGGAGGTTTCCGACCGGGCGCAAAGCCGTTCTGGACAACGGCATCCGATTGCTCGCCTACCACTGTCCTGGGCAGTTCGTGATCAGCGCCTCGCTGGTCTTCGACGTACCCCTCAATGCCGAGCCGCGCGATCGAGAGGGCGTTGCGGGGCTGACCGGGAGATGTCTCACGGCCGGGGCGGCGGGCCGGTCGGCCGAGGAGTTCTCCGATGCGCTGGCGCTTTGCGGAGCCGACCTCGACGCCGCGGCCACTCCCGACGGCTTTGCAGTCCGGATGTCCGTGCCCGTCGTGCATCTGGATGTCGGCCTCGGCCTGATGGCGGATGCGGTGATCCGGCCGGCTCTTGCCGAGCAGGAGTTTGCGCACGAGCGTCGACTGCGGTTGCAGGAGATCGAGCAGGCTCGCGCCTACCCGACCCATGTCGCCGCGGAGCAGATGAACGCCGCGCTCTTCGGTAGCTTCCGCGCCGCTCGTCCGGTCGGGGGCGACGCAGCGGGAGTGGGGGCGCTGACCCGAGGCGATGTGGCCGCGTTCGCCGCGGAGCACCTGCAACCTCGCAGCGCGACCATGATCATCGCGGGCGACTTCACCGACCTCGACCCCGTGGCGCTGGTCACCGGGCGGTTCGGTGAGTGGAGCCGACAGGGGGACGAGATCGTGATGCCTGAGCAG